>JBLMZU010000020.1:0-5071 GCA_050258995.1 Bacteroidota bacterium | reverse complement strand
CTATTGGATGGAGTGGCGCTCAGTGTGGCGACCCCTGGTCCGTTTATGCTGTTCACTACTTTCGTCGGTTATCTGGCTGGCGGTGTACCAGGAGCACTCCTTGCCACATTTTTTGTCTTCCTGCCCTCGTTCATTTTTATCATCCTGGGTGCCCGTTACATCGAGCAGGTACGCAACAATCGCTTCGTGCAGGCTTTTCTTTCCGGCGTCAGCGCCGCGGTCGTCGGGGTAATCATAGTAGTTTCCCTGGCACTCATCCCCGGGGTGCTGGTCGATTTGCCAAGTATCGTGATCATGGTGCTTGCGTCTGCCGTAATTACCTTCCTCAAGGTGGATGTGGCTCGAGTGGCGATTGGCGCGATTGTTGTTGGTATGGTCTACGCGGCTTGGAATGTATTCCAGTAGTCCCAAAACCTTTCACCGAACGTTTGGGAATATCTGGCGATCGAGTCCGCTAGGATCGTGCTTGCAGATAGCAACCCGCTGGATGTGGTTAAGATCTTTAGACTCGGCCGTGCCAGCTGCTGATTCAGATATTTGAATAGCAAATTATCTGACGATTGTCATCAATGCGTTGGTGATCTCCGGATAAACAAAAAGAGGGACGATCTGCTTGCTATTCAACAATTGTTGCAGCATTGCGGCAAATACTTCAAGTAGCGGTTAGACCCGTAAGGATCAAGTTTGTACATCTGGTTCTCCTTTGCTTTCCTGCGCACCGACAACCGTCAAGTTCCATTTGCGAAACGTTTTGCAGAAGTTCGGGGTGGAAACCAGATCCCAGCTACAGCAGTTGCCCAATAACTGGGACTTTGAGTCTGGGAAAATTGACCACTTCTCACTTAACGCCGGAACACGCCAGCCTGCAGCGGCTTCCTGATCGCCCTGGTTGCTCTGCGCCAGGCGCGCTCGAATTCTCAGGTGCAAGCGAAACCTCGAAGTGCGACCTCATAATAGCAGATGAAAAGTCGGTGATTCATCTTTTACCAAAGCGTCGTGCCAGTTGAACATCCTTACCTGAGGATATATGCCCAGATAACATCGGCCTGCGTCGCCTACCCTGTTAAGCTATTCCACACAACAGGCAACTCCATGAAGTGGATTTGAGCCAAGATGGCCTCGAATGGCAGATCGTTTCTTTTTCAACATCAGCATCATGACCAGGAAGAGGATTTCTGTATGAAAGCATGGAAAAGTGACGAACTCAAGAATATTGCATCCGCCGAAGAGTTGCAGATCGCATCCCTTCGGCGTGATGGCACGCAGCGAAAGCCTCTGCCAATTTGGGTTGTCCGCGTCGGCGACGACCTCTACGTTCGATCAATGAATGGACGTACAGCCAGTTGGTTCCGGGGCGTCCAGGAACAGTATGAAGGTCATATCCGGGCAGGTGGCGTTGACAAAGATGTTACCTTCGTTGAAGAGAGTGACTCCGAGCTCAACAATCAGATTGACCACGCATATGCTGCGAAGTATGGACACTACGCCGCAAGCATCATCGGCCATATGACAAGCTCACAGGTACGAGCTGCAACGATCAAACTTATGCCCCACTAAAGTGTCATTTGAAGATGACAACAAAGCCCACAATAGACGGCATTAGGAACGTCCCCGTGATTAATTGTTTAGAATCGCTATTGCGCCTTAGATGCACATCAAAAAGTGTCCCACGCGGTACAAATCTGGCATACGGGTATAAATAACCGTATCTGATGTCTCATCGCAAAACCATTAAGATTGCTTGGTAATAAATTATCTCCTTTCTAGCTGAACACGGTCGGGTCGGGTAAAATCATTCATAATGTCCAATTAATTACCGAGAAAAGACTATGAAATCCTACCGCAAAGAACTTTGGTTTAATATTCCAAGCCGACGGGGCTTCAAGAATATCACCCCCGATGTTGACGAAACTTTGCGTGAAAGCGGAATCCAGGAAGGCCTTATTCTGGTTTCAGCAATGCATATCACCGCCTCCGTTTTCATCAATGACGACGAGTCTGGCTTGCACCAGGATTATGATAAATGGCTGGAAAAACTGGCGCCGCATGAGCCAGTTAATCAGTATCGCCACAACGATACGGGCGAGGATAACGCCGACGCTCACATGAAACGCCAGATCATGGGGCGGGAGGTCGTTGTTGCGGTAACAAATGGTAAACTTGATTTTGGCCCGTGGGAGCAGATTTTCTACGGCGAGTTTGATGGTCGGCGGCGGAAACGTGTCCTCATCAAGATCATCGGAGAGTAAAAAATCTCCCCAGATTTACACTGGAGAGACTAAGGTAACAACACATCCGAGCTTCAGTTCATTTTCCGCGATTGGTTCTTGGCTTAGATAGGAGTTCAACCAGACGTGGCGAGATCTCAAAGTAGTAAGTGTGACAAGCTTGTGAACGCCATGCACCTCACCGCTTCCGTGTTCATCAACGACGACGAGAGCGGCCTGCACGGCGATTATGACCGCTGGCTGGAGAAACTGGCTCCGCATGAGCCTGTCGCCCAGTACCGCCACAACGATACCGGCGAGGATAATGCGGACGCGCACATGAAGCGCCAGGTGATGGGACGGGAGGTCGTGGTCGCGATCACAAATGGCGAGCTGGATTTTGGTCCCTGGGAACAGATCTTTTACGGGGAATTCGACGGGCGCAGAAGGAAGCGGGTTTTGATAAAGATCATCGGAGAGTGAATGTTGCTGTAAACCCTGCAAAGGGATTGCAGCAATAAACCAATTTTAGAGATACGGAGGAAATATGGCAGATACCGTAACCAAAGGCGAGATGCATGGATGCATCGTGTGTGGCAAGCTTTATAACCTGTATGTGGTCTACGACAAGGACGGCAACTTCATCGGGAGCCGGGTCATGAGCGCAGGAGGACATGAGGTAAAAGGGGCAGGGCGGCCGCTGGTGGCATGTGACATCCACAGCGACGCCGATGTCGCCAGGGCGGTCGAGATGGTCTATGGACAGCAGAGTAAGGATGACGACTATTGAGAGGAGGCAGGCATGTTAAAACGAAGATTTGGCCGCTCCGGCCATATGAGCACGATCGCGATCTTTGGGGCGGCGGGATTTGGGGAAGTATCACAGGAGGAGGCCGACCGGGTCATGGAAATGATCATCGAGGCGGGCATTAACCACATCGACATCGCTCCGTCCTACGGGCAGGCCGAGGCCCGCGTCGGCCCGTGGATGAAGCGGGAGAGGCAGCGCTTCTTCCTGGGATGCAAGACCATGGAACGGACCAGGGAAGGCGCCTGGAACGAGCTCCGGGGGTCACTGAAGCGCCTGCAAACCGATTCCTTTGACCTCTACCAGTGTCACGCGGTCACGACCATGGAGGAGCTGGACGCCATCACCATGAAGGGCGGCGCGCTGGAAGCCTTCGAGGAGGCGCGCCGGGAGGGGCTGTTTAAATACATCGGGATCACCGGTCACGGGATCAACGCCCCGGAGATCTATCTCGAGGCCCTGCGGCGCTTCGACTTCGACTCGGTCCTCTTCCCGCTGAACTTCGTCCAGATGGGTAACCCTGACTATCACAGGCATGCCAAGGAGCTGATCTCAGTCTGCCGCGCCAGGGATGTCGGCACGATGGTGATCAAGAGCATCACGAAGGCGCCCTGGGGCGAACGGGAGCACACCGCTGCCACCTGGTACGAGCCGTTTGACGAAATGGACATCATCCAGAGGGCGGTCAACTTTGCCCTCTCCTACGAGGTCACCGGCATCTGCACGGTCGGCGATATCCGCGTCCTGCCGATGGTCATCCAGGCCTGTGAGAACTATCGGGAGCTGGATCACGAGCAGATGGAGGCAATGATTGAACTCGGCAGGCAGTATGAGCCGCTGTTTACCTAGGAGCATGCATGGCAGATCCCCGCGTTGAAAAGCTTGCCCGGCTCATGGTCCATTACGCGCTAGAGCTCCGGCCCGGCCAGCAGTTCTGGCTCCGCACCACCCCCCTGGCCGAGGAGCTGAACCTGGCCGTGTATGAAGAGGCCATCCGAGCCGGGGCGCATGTCCTGGTCGACCAGCGCATGCCCGGTGCAGACGAGATCTTCTACAAATACGCATCCGATGAACAGCTGGATTTTGTCCCTCCGGTGCGAAAACTGATTGTGGAGACGTTCGATGCCTCTCTTTATATTGAAGCGCTTCACAACAGCCGCTTCCTCGCCGGCATCGACGGATCGCGCCCGGCCCGGGGCCGCAAAGCCATGGCGTCCCTTTCCACCCAGCTCATGCAGCGCTCCGCCGAAGGGACGCACCGCTGGTGCCTGACCGTCTATCCAACCAACGCCATGGCCCAGGACGCGAACATGAGCCTGGCTGACTACCGGGAGTTCGTATACGGCGCCGGTATGCTGAACGAGGCGGACCCGGTCGCCTTCTGGCAGGAGGAGGGACGCAAGCAGAGACAGCTGGCAGCCTGGCTCAAGGGGCATGACCGGGCCGTGCTCAAAGGCTCGAACGTGGATATCACACTCTCGATCCAGGAGCGGGTCTTCGAGATCTCGGACGGGAAATACAACTTCCCGGATGGGGAGATCTTCACCAGCCCGGTCGAGAACTCGGTAAACGGCTGGATCCGTTTCCAGTATCCGGCTCTCTACCAGGGCCAGGAAGTGAGCGACATCGAGCTGTGGTTCGAGAATGGAAGGGTCGTCAGGGAAAAGGCCGGCAAGAACCAGGAGTTCCTGACCTCCATGCTGGATATCGATGCCGGCGCCCGGGTCCTGGGCGAATGGGGCATCGGCACCAATTACGGGATCCAGCACTTTACCCGCAACATGCTCTTCGACGAGAAGATCGGCGGAACGATCCACTTCGCCGTGGGCGCCGGCTTCCCGGAATGCGGCGGCAGGAACGAATCCGGCCTGCACTGGGATATGTTATGTGACATGGCGGACTCAGAGATCACGCTGGACGGAGAGCTATTCTACAGGAATGGCAGGCCAGTCATCTAGGAAAGAATGAGCATCAGCTTTTTTGACGCCATCCGGCAGGGCAACCGCTACGAAGTGGAGCGACAGCTCATCGTGGATCCCGCCCTGGTCCATACGAG
>JBLMZU010000019.1:0-8645 GCA_050258995.1 Bacteroidota bacterium | reverse complement strand
GATCATCGGCACGTTGACCATCTTGGCGCCCAGCAGTGTGCCGCGCAGCTGGTAGATCGCAAAACAGGGTGTCTGCTGGATTACTTCATCCTGCTGCGGGACGATGAACATGCGGAAGATGTTGTCGTAGACCTCACTGGAGCCGTTGCCGATCATCACATTGCCGGGACCGTCCACGCCGTTTATCTCGGCGATCCTGGTGCGGACGACCAGGCCCTGGTCCGGGTAACGGTTCGCCATCTTTCCGTACTTGATCATCGCCTCCAGGACCTTATCGGAAGGCGGAAGCGGATTCTCGTTGGACATCATGCGGTGCAGGGACGGATCCCTCCAGGCCTTCTCGATATGATCCGACACGTACATCGGAATGCCTTTGACCCAGGGTACGAAGTATTCTTCAATGTTCTTCATGGTTTATGCCTTTCCAGCCGAACCCAGCATATCGATCCAGTGCATGACGGCCTTGCGCGTCGCATCCCGGGCAAACTTGTCGAGCTTGCCTGGGTCGTATTCATCGCGATGGGCGCTGATGTATTCGAACTTTGCATCGATCAGGGTATGCTTCAATTCGGTGGAAACATTGAACTTGGCACCGCCCGCCTCCAGCAGCTTCTTGATGTAATCCTCAGGCAGACCGGTTCCACCATGGACGACGACCGGGGTCTTGATCCCATCGCCGTTGAGCATCTTGTTGATGGTGGCCAGCCGCTCGAAATCGATCTTCGGATTCTTGGTCTTGTATACCCCGTGGGCGGTGCCGATGGCCGGGGCAAAGATATCCACGCCTGTGCACTCCACGAACTCGACCGCCTGCTTGGGATTTGCCAGCTGCGCCTCATCCTCCGCGACCTTGATCTGGTCCTCCACGCCGCCGACCGTGCCCAGCTCGCCTTCGACCGAGATGTTGCCGACGCTGTGACAATAGTCAACCACTTCCTTGGTCTGGCGGATGTTTTCTTCATACGGCTGTTTGGATGCATCGATCATGATGTTGGTGTAGCCGGCGTCGGCACACTTCTTGCAGTAATCGATGTCTGTGCAGTGGTCCAGGTGCAGGCAGACCGGCACCGGCGCGGTCTCGGCCAGGGCGCGGTAAATCGCCACCATCACGTTCGTGCCCAGGAACTGGGATGGCTTGACGGAGGTCTGCACGATGACAGGCGCCTTCTTCTCAATGGCAGCATCGATCACTGCTTCGAATTGAAGCAGGTCGGTGATGTTGAACGCGCCGATCGCATACCCTCCTTTTAACGCTTCGACCATGATCTCTTTTGCATTTACGATTGACATATGGATCTCCTGAGTGAATGAACTTTAGGTTTGTGTTGCGATTTCTTGATGACGGGCCGTCATCCTTTCACCGATGTATCCTTCCAGGCCGGCAAATCCCTTTGAAAAGGCCTGGACCGTGCTGATGGTCGCCGGGTGATCGTTGAACTGTTCCGGGGCCAGACCGTTCGGGTCATAGGCCTGGATACAGTACGGAATCTTCATCAGCTTATCGATCACTCCAGCCGGGACTTCCTGATCGATCTCTGGCTCAAAGACCAGGTCATCGCCGATCTCAAACAGGGGTTCCAGAACGTAGGGCGGACAGGTGTAAACAATGTCTCCGCCGGCGATCTTTTGAACATCCCAGAATCTCATTTTGCCTGCCACAAGCGGACCAGCACGCATCGAACAGGCAAGCATTTTGCTGGCGTAGCCTGCCTCCGTCAGCATGCGATAGGCCCGGCGGAAGACGGCGATCCCGAACCAGTGCTTGTCCTGCCACGAAAGCTTGATGTTCTTGCGCTCTGCCTGCACATCCAGGACTTCGTTTTCGGTCAGGCGTCCGATCATCATGGTGATGACGGCGCGCCACCGGCTCAAATCGACCTGGTTCCGTTCGGCGATCCGGATCCCTTCCAGGGCGGCATCCGCGGAGGCCATAATCTGAGGCAGCGTAAAGCAGACCGTCGTGTTGGTGCCAATGCCTTTGGATGTCAGGATTTTAACAACTTCGATCCCTTGCATGCTGGCAGGGACCTTGATCATAACATTGGGGCTGAGGGCGCTGAGCTCTTCGGCGTCCCGGACCATGCGTTCCGTCTCGGTGAAGAGACGGGGATCCAGCTGGCCGGAGATCCATCCGAACCGGCCATGGGAAGCTTCGAAGATGGGCATGTACATTTCCGCGCCCCGCTTCACAACCTCCTTGTATGTCAGCCAGACGAGCTCCTTTACGTCCAGGTCAGGTTTGGATCGGATCCATTCCCCCACCTGTTCATTCCAGAAATTTGGATCACTCTGGATGGCCTGCCACGAAAGGGGCGGATTGGTGGTACAGCCTCGAAAGAGGCTTCTGGCCGGTGAATCTGTATCGTACAATCTCGATAACTGCTCCTCCAGCATGGGCCTGCGGGACGGCTCGGCGCTGTTGAGCATTTTCCGTACCCACTGGTTAAAAACCAGAGGAGACGAATCCCACCAGATTTCCAGGTCGGGATGGGTCTTTGCGAGTCGCTCAAGGGGACTTGCTTCCATGGCGCACACTCCTCGTCAAAGAGCCTATGGTAATGTTCCGACAATCGTCTGTGGCTGGCAGCCAATTGTATTTTATATAAGTATTGTACAGTTAAAGGCAGCGATATGTCAAATTTTGCTGTTGGGAGCGGAAATCTTTTGCGCCTTTTAATGTAGAACCGTCCAGCCCGATTCTGCACGGACTGGACGGTGGTCTGAAAGAACAACTACGAATCGCCAGCCTGGAAGAAGCCCCGGCTATTGAATCGAGCTTTTCAGGGCGTCGATCACTTCCTGTTTCTGCTGTGCATCCATTTTTTCCTGCGGGTGGAAGATCCAGTACTGAAGGGGAGGCATCTCGCCGTTTTGAACTTTTTCGATCATCTCATCGAGATCACCCGAGTTGTTCTTCCAATCGGAAAAGTTGAAAGAATCCCGGCCTTCGATCACATCGTTGGCGATCAGCCAGGAGCCCGGTGCGATATTGGTATACCAGTACCAGTTGGTTTCGTTGCTGTGGCACTGGAAACAGTGCTGTTTCACTACCGCGCGTGCCTGGGGACTGCTCCAATTTGGCTCGGAAACCACGGGCGGGTTGGTATTGGTATGTCCGAATGGGATCAATTGAATGAGAAGAAAGAGCGCAATTGCGGCACCGACCAGGATCAATATTATTTTCTTAATGTTCATCGTGTCTCCTTGAAATTATGTTGTCAACCGGCGATTGTAGCACTTTCCTTTTTCCCTGACAGGCTGACTTGGCATGCCTTAATACTTTTCTCAAATTATTGTAAAGACAAGGCTGGGGGCTGAGTCTGCCCGATACGGCAGGAAAGTTTTGGTTTTTTCCAATGTTGTCACAAGGGAATCTTTGCTCTATAATAAAGTGGGAGTCAGAGGATGACAGATCAAAATCCGGTTCAGCTGAAAGATCAGGATGGGCGGTCGCCCTATCGCCTGCGGGATAACTTCTTGTCCACGCCTGAGCTGGCTTTATTCCGTGTACTGCTCGGGATGGTGGGACGGCATTATGTGATCTGCCCCAAGGTGGCGCTGAACGATGTTTTCTACATTGTGCGGCCGAATGAGAACGTCCATTTTTTCAACAAATTCTTCCGCAAGCATGTGGATTTCCTGCTTTGCGAGCCGGTGTCGCTCCGCCCGGCGATCGGTATCGAGCTGATGAAGCCGGTTGGGAGGAATGAAACGCGGGAATTCGACCAGTTCATGCAGGATCTGTTCCTGAGCGCCCGGCTGCCGCTCGTCCACATCCCCTCCAGTGATCGCTATTCGGAGAGTGAACTGGAGGAGCTGTTGCAGCGTGCGATCAAGAAGGTCCAGGAGACGGGACCGCTTCGCGCGGTGACGAAAGCGGACTCCGTCCCGATGTGCCCGGTCTGTGGCCGGATGATGGTCCTGCGTATCCACCGTACGGGGCCGAAGGCGGGCGGGAAATATTACGGCTGCATGGACAGCCCCAAATGCAACGGGTTGGTGGAGATCGGGTAAATCGGGGGAGACCACGTTCTATGGAATGGGGGCTGGATCGCCAAAAAGATCCAGGCGCCAGTCATTGCTGCGCATCCATCTGCCAGGCGGATATTCAAAATCCACTTCGCCTTGAAGAATAAATCCCATCTTTCTGCAGAGAGTATTGGACGAGCCATTATCGATGGATGGAAAGGCGTGCATGAATCGATGCTTCTGTTCCGCCCGGGCGCGCTCGACGATCAACCCGATTGCCTGCGTGGCGATTCCTCTGCCCTGGTATTCCAGGAGGATGCGCCAGCCACTCTCCCAGACTGCCTGCCCGAGCCATTTCCGTTCCCAGTATCCAATCGATCCAATGCCGGTCTGACTTGACTCTAGGACGATGACAAACATGTGAACCTTGCTGATGTTGCTGTCCATGCAATACCGCTCGAGACGTTTGCGGATCTTGTCGGGCGTTTCCGGTCCGCCGATGTGCTGTGTCATGGCGGCATCGCCCATCAAGTGCTCAAGGAGACGGAGATCATTTTCCGTCCATCGGCGGAGTTCGATATCCACCTGCTCCTGATTCCCCATCGTAATATTCTCCAAAGTCATTCCTTTGCAAGTTGAAATACCCCGGTCGGGATGAGCAGGTCAGGGCCGGGCTCCAGACCCTGGAGAGAGAGGGCATTTGCATATTCGGGATTAAATTTAAACTCACCATTCCGCAGGATCTCACGGTCCCAGGGATTCAGCAGGAGTTCATCGGTGAGGATGCCAATGTAATCCGGCACAGAGGCTGCTTTTGTGTGTGAGTAAAGAACAGCGCTTTTCACCGCGCTTGCTCCCATGGCGATTGCTTTTTCCTTCACGATCTGGATTGTCTCTCCACTGTCACAAATCTCGTCGACAACAAGCACCCGGCGATGTGCAATTTCAGCAGGGGGAGCAACGAGCCAGTGTGGATCGGCATAGGTCACGATATCCCGGATGCGCCTGGAGACGCGCACCGGATGGATTTCCACCTGAAGCAGATGTGCCAGGAGAGTGCCGGGATAATAACCGCCCCGGCCGATCGGCAGGATCACATCCGGCTGGAAGCGTGAGACAGACACGGCCAGTGCTTTACATATGCCGTGGAAGTCCTCCCATGAAATGGGACGGATGCCCTTGCGGGTCGCATAATTGTATGAATCCTGGGACAAGTGAGCTCCTCCAATCTCTTCCCTGTATTCTTCAAGGTTCTTGTGGTCGGCTTTGTTTCACCCAGGTTATACCTCAACTGTTGAGAGAATGTATATAAAAAAGCAGCCATTCGAGCAGAATGGCTGCGTAAATAATTGAGGAGGTTTTGTCATCATTAACCGTTTGCCAAAGTGGGACCCGGTTCCCAAATGAAATTGTCTTTAAGTATTCCCGAAGAGCGGAGAAGTTTGTAGATCCCAAAGCCGATACCAACACAGATATAGCCCCAGGCGAGCGACATGATCGCGAACAAAATAACCAACCCCAGGGAACTCTGGAAACTGGATACAGCATCAAAGGGACCCGCGGAGCGATCCGGCCAGATCAGTGAAAAGATTGCAGCCTCCACCATCATCAGGATCGCCATTGCGAACGGTGAAAGTGTGAATAGATAAAGAAGTGATTTCCCCTGTTTCTTGAATGTCAATCCAAAGAGGATAAGAAAAAGCAACACATAGGGAAGAAGCCAGAAGATGATCCCAAATACATAGAAAATGATGATCCGGCCGATCCAGTCAAAGATGGGTGTGGATAACAATGAATCGAACTGATTTGCTGAGATCAGGTTCGCGACCAGGGCATACATTATCAGGCAGAGGCCCCATAACAAAAATGGGAGCAGAAGGGATAATCGTGCATAGGTCTTTTCTTTCATGAGAAATGTCTCCTCAGCTCTGAAGCATATTCTTTGCCGACCTTGTCCTTGTTCTCCTCCAGCCAGTCTGCCAGGCGGATCCCGCCGAGCGGTGGATCCTTGGAGACCAGTAGTCCAGCCATCAGCCCATCGACTTCCTCAGGGGTAAGGACCACATCCCTGACGAAGATGCTGATGAACTGGGCCGCCAGCAGCGCCAGACGAGGCGGGATGGGGATCAGGAGACGGTTTGCGCCGATCTTCTGACCTATCAATTGCACCATTTCCTTAAAGGTGAAAATGTCGGGTCCGACTGCGTCGACGATGTAATTATCCTGGCTGTAAACCCCCTCCACTGCCAGGGCGGCGACGTCCTCCACGTGGACCGGCTGGAGCCTGTAGGATCCGTCTCCGGGCAGGAGGAAAAGGGGGAAGCGCCTGAGCAGGTAGGCAATATTGTTGATCAGGATATCCTCAACGCCTACGAGGACAGTGGGACGCAGAATGGCATAACCCATCCCTGAGTCAATCACTGCCTTCTCATTGGCGGCTTTGCCGCAGAAATAAGGCAGGTGCGACTCGGCCGACGGGTTGGTGATGCTGATATGCACCATGCGGCGGACGCCGGCGGCCCGTGCTGCATTGACTAGCTTGCGAGTGTTCTCCACGGCGCGCGGCTGGGTGTTCTGATCCTTGTCAAAGCGCACCCAGTAGGTGTTGACCAGCACCTCCACGCCCTGCAGGCTGTGAGTCATGCTGGCTTCGTTAAAATCCAGCGGATATGCCTTGACTCTGCCTTCGAAGGGATCAGGGCGGTTTGGATGCCCCGTCAGCGTGATCACCTCCTCGCCGCGTTCCAGCAGCCGCCTGGTGATGTATTTTCCTGAATAGCTAAATGCTCCGGTTACTGCAATTTTCATTTTGTCTCCTGATTATGGAGTCGCGGAGCTTGCTCCGCACCTCCAGGTTACTTCAACACCTTCAATATCTTCGTCACATTCGAGATCCCCAGGCGATCCAGCCGGATGACCGCCTTGGTCAGGCTGTCGATGGCGTCGAAAAATTCCTGCAGGGCCTGCACGCGCTCGTAGACGAAATTCCACTCATCCTCCTCCACCCAATTCTCCTCCAGCGCGGCCAGCGTATCCTTCACCGAGCGGACGGCCCGGTCGAATTCACTGTTCTGCCGCTCCTTAAGGATCGAGCGAACAGCCGCATAAAAATCCGCCTCGGCCTCGTAGTAATCCTTGCGGTCACCGAGCTTCGTGGAGCGGTGGACGAGGCCCATGCGTGCCAGCGAACGGATCTCGGTGCTGATCGCGCCCTTGGTCAGGCCGGTCTGCTCGACGATCTCATCCAGGGAGAGCGGTGTGGGGGAAAGGTACAGCGCGCCGAAGATGGCGCCCATGCCACGGGGAAACCCCCAGAACCGGCTGATCTGGCTCAGGCCTTCTGTGAAATCGTTCTTGATGGAATTAAGGGATCGGGTCATGTTTTTTCTGTTTCGAACGTTTAGTTATTACTAAACAAAGTATATAATTAAGGAGTGAATTTGTCAAGATTAAAAAACGGTTCCGGATATCGGAGACCGTTGTAGAGCTCGGTTTCGATTTTTACTGGGAGTTCTTTAGCGTTTGATAGATTTCTGCACTTCCGGGACCTGCCTGCAGGGCACGATACTGGTCGATATAAAAGGTGACGCCACCTTTTTCCCCATTTACTTCAAAACTGATGCTGACTCGTCCCGGTCGCGGGCCGCTGATTTGCCCGGGTGGAATGTTCTCAATGATTTGCATGACCTTGACGATCCATTCACCGAGGTCCGCCTCATTTGCCAGATCGCTCACCTGAAGTGTGAGATTAAAATCCGTCACCATGGGCAGGAACGTTGTGCTGCCATCTGCATGAACGCAGTTCTCGCCAAACGCAAACGCATTGGCCTGGGCGCCCGGCTGCAGGGCCTGGAGGGAGTGCAGAAAACGACTGGAGAGGTCGGACATCTCCTGGTATGTCCACTGATATCCGCAGTCCACTGGATCGGATGATGAAGCTTCTGTGACTGCCCCTTCCGGCCCCTGTTCTATGTGCGGGGTGGAAATGGTCGCAATCAGTTTGAGAGGAGGGAGAACTTCTGTCGTCGAAATGGGTATCGTTACCGGTGGCGGTGACTCTTCAGTCGAGGAAGCCCCCGATCCCATTGCCGGTCTGTCGACCGGGGGAATGGGAAAGGGAGTCTCCACGGAGAGTCCGTTCGAGGAACAGGCTGACAGGATCAGCGTCAGGAGAAGAACCGCAGGGACGATCTGCAGCATATCCGGTTGGCGGGATTTGACCTTCAAGAGTTCCGGCGGATCATTTGGAATGTAACACATCCACGGCCGCGGAAGCCATCAGCGCCGCGGCATGGACCAGCGCCTCCTCATTGAAATCGAACTTCGGATGATGATGTCCATAATCCAAATGACGGGATTTATCATTCGAGCCGACGAAAAAATAGCACCCAGGCACCTTTTCCTGCATGAACGCCATGTCTTCCGCACCCATGGTGATATAGCCTGCGGTATCAAGATCCGAACTGGCTAATAGTCTCCTTGCCGAGTCCTGCACGGTGGATGTGATGTCTTCATCGTTGAGCAGGGCCGGCGTCATACGCTGGATATCCACACTGACCTGGCAGCCCAGTGCCTCTCCCACGCCGCGGGCGATCTGTTCAAATCGCTGCAGGACCTTTTGCCTGACGCCGGTATTGAAAGTGCGGATCGTTCCGGTCAGCTCTGCCGTCTGCGGG
>JBLMZU010000018.1:0-3412 GCA_050258995.1 Bacteroidota bacterium | reverse complement strand
TTGCCACGGGCACGATGCTGGACGGGGTGCCACCCATAATCCCTCAGATTGCATTGGGAATCAGCACACCCGAGGAAGGCCGCGCTGCTGTCCGCCAGCAGGCGGAGGCGGGTGTGAACATGATCAAGGTTTACAGCAAGCTCGATCAGGATGTGTTCCTGGCCATCCTGGATGAGGCGGATCAGGCTGGGCTTAAAGTGGTCGGGCATATACCGGATTCGATCTACATAGAAGAGACAGCGACAACTGGTCTGAAAAGCAGCGAGCACTGGTTTGGATTTGAGAAGATCATTGCAAAGCTACTCGGAGAGCCTGTTGAATTCAAGTATCAGGGCATGGGAGCAGAAATTGGCTATTTGCTGCGGCTTGACGAGGTGAATCCGGCGGTGCTGCAGGCGGTCTATGAGCGACTGCGTGCAAGTGGATTGACAGTCACGCCCACAGTGGTTACGTTCAAAAATTGGCCAAATGTAAACACTTTCGATGCTGGGGATATACCAGGTGGTGAATACATCTCACAGGATCTTCTTGCTACGTGGAAATCACAATGGGCCGGGCAAAGTGAAATACCGGATCCGATCTGGCAAAACTGGATGGAAATGGTCAATGGTCTCAACCAGGCCGGTGTCCCCCTCATGGTGGGAACAGATCTCTCGGTTCCCGGTATCGTACCCGGCTATTCGGTCCACGAAGAGATGTTGATCTGGCAGGAGGCCGGCATTCCGGCTGCAGAAATTTTACGCAGCACGACGATCGTGCCGGTGGAGTTCATGGGGTTGCAGGACCGGCTTGGCAGCATTGAAGAGGGCAAGATTGCTTCAATGGTCCTTGTACGGGGCGATCCATTGCAGGACATCCGGAATGCCCGGCAAATTGAAGGCGTCTTCCTGCGCGGTAAGTACTTCAACCGCCAGGATTTGGACAGGCTGCTTGCGGAAGCAAGGGATTTAGCCCGCAATCCCAATCCTTGAGTGGGCACTGTTTGGAGGACGAAATGGAAACTGCTTATGTTCTCTCACTTTCAGACATATCTGCCTCCCTGGAAAAGGTTGGAGGCAAAGGCCTGTCGCTGGCGAAAATGATCGCCGCTGGATTTCCCGTCCCTGACGGATTCCACATCACGACCGAGGCATATCGCGCTTTTGTCGAAGCAAATGATTTGCAGACAAAAATTCTAACCGCGCTCAAGAAGGTGGACACATCGCAGCCCGCGACGCTCGAGGCTGCTTCCGCTTCGATTGGCCACTTCTTCGCTGAAGCTTTCATCCCTGACAATATTGCTTCGCCTATAAAAGAAACTTACCTGGCACTTGATGCACCGCACCTCGCACCTGCAGTCGCCGTCCGTTCCTCTGCTACGGCTGAAGATCTTCCTGAAGCATCCTTTGCAGGACAACAGGAGACCTTCCTCAATATCCGCGGGCAGGATGCGCTTCTTGATGCGGTGAAGAGATGCTGGGCATCGCTGTGGACAGGACGTGCCATCGCATATCGAATGAAAAACAACGTCGATCAAAATGCTGTCGCGCTTGCAGTTGTCGTGCAGGAGATGGTCAACGCAGATGCGGCAGGGATTCTCTTCACCGCTAACCCAATCAATGGCCGCCGTGACGAGATAGTCATCAACGCCGCCTGGGGACTGGGCGAAGCCATCGTCGGCGGCTTGGTCTCCCCTGACACGATCGTTGCAGACAAGGCCACAGGCAAAGTTAAAAGCGTTGATGTGGCAGAGAAAACCGTGATCACCGTATTAACGGAATCAGGTACTCGTGAGCAACGGCTCGACGAGACGCGCAGACGCGCACAGGTCCTGAAGGACGCGGAGCTGGTTGCGCTGGTGGAACTTGCCCGCCGAATTGAAAACTATTACGAAAGGCCACAGGATATCGAGTGGTGCCGCAAGGACGGTCAATTCTTTATCGTGCAATCCCGCCCAATTACTACCCTGCCGGAACCCGAAGCGTTCGGCCCGGTCGAATGGAAGCTTCCGAAAGGTAATTACGCGGCAGCCCGTAACAATATCGTCGAGCTGATGGCAGATCCGTTGTCGCCTCTCTTTGCCACACTTGGGGTGTCGGCCATCAATACCAGCCTGCATCGCTTTATGGATGAGTCGTTCGACATGCGTGGCATTATGCCGCCCGGGATCATCCTGGTGGTAAACCAGTATGCCTACAACAACGGCTCGATCAGCGCCAGGGCAATGGCACGAGTGACCTTCGGTGCAGGCAGGATCATGAAGAAGATGTTCACCGGCGCCGTAGAAAGATGGACGGAAGATGGGCGACCTCATTACTATGAGACCGTCGATCGCTGGCAGAAGAAGGACTGGCATTCGCTCTCATCGGCTGAGCTTGTCAACAGTGCCAGGCAGCTGACTGAGGCTGTCATCGATGCGTACAGCGCGTTAATTTCCGGGGTCATCCCGGCAGCCTGGATGACCGAAGCGCGCTTCACCAAAATATACAACTGGTTCATCAAACGAAAAGGCGAACCACCGGCTCCCACCTACCTGCTTGGCTATGACAGCCTGCCGATCCGGGCGGATAAATCTCTATACAGCCTGGCAGAATGGGCCAAGCAATATCCAGCCCTGGCGCAGTGCCTGGAGCGCACACCAGCCTCACAACTGATCGCCATGTGCGAGAGCGGGCTCGTCCCCGGCGATATTCCGTCGACGACCTGGGATGAATGGCGTATGCGCTTCCACCAGCACCTGCGGGAGTACGGGCATATGATCTACGACCTTGATTTCATTCATCCCGTCCCTTCCGATGACCCTACTCCGGTCATGGATGCCCTAAAGCTGTACCTGAGCGGTCGTGGTGTCAACCCATACACACGGCAGCGTGAGTCGGCTGAAAGACGCGAGAGGGCGGTCGCCATGACGCGCCTTCGCCTAAGGGGGCTGCGCTTGAAATGGTTCAACAAGTACCTGGCCTCCGCCCAGAAATACGCGCCGCGGCGCGAGGATGGGCTGGCTGAGATCGGTCTTGCATACCCGCTCATCCGGCAGATGCTACAGGAAGTGGGAAACCGTTTTGTTCAGCACAACGTCATTGGCGAACCTGATGAGATCTTCTGGCTGACCCAGGAAGAAGTCTTATTAGCTGCAACACAACTGGACGCTGGAGAGCCGGTAGGATCATTGATAGAAAAGATTCCACAGCGCAAGGCACAGCATCAGACGGCGCTGAGCGTCAAACCGCCTCTGGCATTGCCGCAGATGAAAATCCTTGGCTTCAACCTGATGTCACTCAAGGACAGGCGCGGACGGCGCAACAAGGGGGACATGATCAAAGGCGTGGCGGCCAGCCCCGGCACGGCAACAGGCACAGCCCGTGTCCTCCACGGTCCGGAAGATTTCAGCCAGATGAGGCCGGGAGACATTCTGGTTGCCCCGATCACCACC
>JBLMZU010000017.1:0-4306 GCA_050258995.1 Bacteroidota bacterium | reverse complement strand
GTCCGAACCTGGGTTGTGGCAGCTGGTTTTTGATCCTTCCCTAAAAGCCGCATGGTCAGCCAGTAGCCGGTAAAGAATACCACCACCAGAAACGTCCCGGCGTACAAAAACTTGGTCATGGGCAGCGCCGAATCGGTTCCTGCGAACAAGCCGTGCATGGTGGCGCCCACATAGCCGAGCAGGCTCAGAAGATGGATGGAACGGAACGCCTGGGAGCCGATGTGCGATCGCAAGTAAAAGGTTGCCGTGACGAGAAGCATAAGATAGAAGCTCATAATTCCAAGGCCCACCCAGAGAGGTCGATAGGTATCCGTAAACGGGATCAGGATCTGGATCAGGTTGAACGGCAGGTATTTGTCGAAGATCAGCACAATCACGTGCAGGAAAATAAAGCCCAATCCCAGGAGGGACAGATGCTCGTGGAAGTCGTATGTAAATATCCCTTCCAGGATCGGCTGGAAAATTTTGCTCGGGATGGCAAACCCCCACACCATGGAAAGCCACAGGAGGAAATATCCGGTCAGACCGGCGGCCCGCGTGACATACCACCAGACCTGGGTCGAATCCAGGCTCAGGAGTGAGCTCATTTGTTGTGCGACCGCTCCCCCGCCGAACGAGCTTCCCAGCACCACGGCGATCAGCATCCCTGCAAAGACGATGCTGACGGTGGCAATACTGGCAAGCGGTTTAGCGAGCTGAGACAGCGGAGAGGAATATGTCCGACGCTGGTTCATACATGTACTCCTTGAAATTTTGCGGGCCGGCAAGGTTGCCTTGCGGGTCCACAGCAATATAGGTAAGCTGAGGTAGGGCTTGGATCAGTTTATTGGCAGCGTCCGGGCCGCCGATCAGGATCGTTTTGGCGTAGATATCCGCTGCGACAATGTCCGGATGGAGGACTGTAACGCTGAGCCATTCGGTTTGCGCCGGTTCCCCGGTGCGAGGATCGATCAGGTGATGCCGCGGTTTTCCGGCCTGCTGCCAGGTCCGTTTCATGACCGATGAAGTCGCCACCGCGCCCGCAGGGATATGGAGCTGGGCCAGCATTTGTGTTGGATCGCGTGGATCCTCCAGGTAGACATCCCAATCCATGCCGTCCGACGGCCGGCCGATGAAGAGAATGTCGCCCCCGGCGCTGACGCCGCACACGTCCGAGAATGATTGAAGCAGCTCGGCAGCCTTCTTCACGATCCAGCCCTTGGCGACCCCGCTCAGGTCGATTTCCATGCCTCGTGGCAGGCAGGCCATGCCCCGGTCAGGGTCTAGAGCGATCGTGGAGAAATCCGGTCTCCTGCGCTGGGAGGAAGCGGGCACCACAGCCCTTGCCCCGGTTGCACGAAGCTCATCCATGCTTCTGTCATAACCAGCCTGCCTGAGATCGGCCAGAATCGCCGGGTCGAAGATGCCATTCGTTTCCCTGTAATACTTCAGGGATAGCTGTAACATTTCCATAAGATCGTCGGAAACCTGGATCCACTCCCCTGCCCAACGATTTAACTGTGTGACCTCACTAGCCGGCAGGAACCGGCTGAATCGCTGTTCACATTCATCGATAAATGACTTCGTCGCCTGCATCCCTTCGATAGCCCGCTCCCCCTCTGCCGCCAGCATGACCACGGTGTTCATGGCGCGGAACTCAATCGATCGGATCATGATCCACCTGTCGAGAAAAATGGCCTGGATCGGAAACTGCGCGGCTGGTTATTGAAGACAGACTGGTCGTTAAATAAAGGCTGATTTTGGAAGGCATTCGTATTTCCATTGTCGACAGACAAGGGCGGAAGTGGTTCCAGCGTAGGGAGAGGTGAGACATCGCTCCCTGAAGCTTGATTGTTCTGGGCCGGCTTTGGTGCGTGTCCAAGCATGATCCAGCCAACCAAAAAGCTCAACATGCTGGCAACCGTGATCCAAAGTCGAAGCCCGAGTTTGAGGATTTTCATATGCACCTTCTATTACTGTGTAATAAAGATTCGACCGTCATTCGTAACCCGGATGACGCCCCGCTGCTGTAAGGCCTGCAGGAGCATTTGTGCCTGCTGGACGGTTTGCTGGGCGGCCTGGAGCTGCGTGTTGGCCTGTGTCAGCTGGTCCTGGAGTTGTTGTTCGCGCTGTTGGTATTGCTTTTCACGATCCTGGTACTGGTTGACCAGGCTCTGTAATTGTGCTACCTGACTGGATTGCTGGGCGGCATTGAAGCTTACATTTGCTGCAGCCTGTGCGGGGGCGTTGGCTGCCTGGACACCATTTTTATTTAGCAGAGCCGCCCCACCGACCGCAAAAATGGCGACCCCTACACAGGCCGTCATAAAAAGTGCAATGATTGTAGCGACAAGTGATTTTTTCATATCATCCTCCGTAAGATGTATGGAGTATACAGACCCAAATTAACAGGTTGGTGAAAAAGTTGTGTTTAAATTGTGTTGATTGGTGACAATACTCGTGATTAAGGGCCGATTTTGATGAAAAGTCGTTTTTCTGGCTGTCGTGCTCCGTGCTCTTCCTAACCTAAAAATTTCCCTGTAAATTTGCTCAACTTCTTGACATTCAGAATATTTGTTCTATAATTTATTTATGAATGCTCTCGATACACTGGTTGAGTTGTCTGGCCAGATGGAGCTGGAACCGGCCGAGGAAGTCCGCGGCGCACCTGCAAAACCGGCCTGTTTCACACCCAAGGAGAAACGTGCCGCATTCGTCCACCCTGCCCAACTGCCCAACGGAAAACAGATCAAGTTATTGAAGACCCTGCTCTCCTCCGCCTGTGAGCGGGACTGTTATTACTGTCCCTTCCGGGCAGGACGCGACTTCCGCCGCGCCACCTTCAAGCCACAGGAATTTGCCGAGCTGTTCATGAAGCTGCACCAGGCGAATGCAGCTGAAGGAATTTTCCTAAGTTCGGGCATCGCTGCCGGGGGCGCCAATACGCAGAATAAAATCCTCGATACTGCGGAGATCCTGCGGAACAAACTCGGTTATCGAGGTTACATGCACCTCAAGATCATGCCGGGCGCTGAAAAGGGACAGGTGGAGCGACTGATGCAGCTTGCGGACCGGGTCTCCATCAATCTTGAAGCGCCAAACACGGAGCGCCTGGCAAAGCTTGCGCCGGGGAAGACCTTTATCGAGGAGCTGTTCCGACCCTTGAGGTGGGTGGAGGAAATTCGCCGGACCCAGCCACCCGCCAGAGGATGGAACGGACGCTGGCCGTCAACCGTCACCCAGTTCGTCGCCGGCGGTTCGGATGAGAGCGATCTTGAGCTGCTGACAACCACCGACTGGTTGATGAAAAATGTGCGCCTGAAACGCGCCTACTTCTCTGCCTTCCATCCCATCCAGGACACGCCCATGGAAAACAAGCCTGCGGTCGATCCACTTCGGGAACACCGCTTGTATCAGGCTTCCTTCCTGCTGCGGGATTATGGTTTCGATCTGGAAGAGATGCCCTTCACATCCAGCGGCAACCTGCCCCTGCCGACAGATCCGAAACTCGCCTGGGCGGAGCAAAACCTGCGTGAGAAACCGGTGGAGATCAACAAGGCCCAGCGGCACGAGCTGCTGCGGATCCCGGGGATTGGTCCGAAGAGTGTGGATGAGATTCTCAAGGCCCGGCGCAGCCAGAACTTCCGGGACTTGACAGCCTTGAAAAAAATGGGCATCATTGTCGCTCGCGCCGCGCCATTCCTGCTCCTGGACGGCAGGCGCCCTGAGACACAGATGGCGATGTTTTGACAATCGCCCGCCAATAGCAGTCAACTGAATCAGCCACCCATATAAGGAGAGATATTAATGGTAGACAAGTACCCTGTGTTTTCACGTCAAGGCTCCAACTCCCCCGAACTGTCAATTGAAAAGATACGATCCGCTTTTCAGGGCAGTGTGATCGCGCCGGACGACCCCGAATACGAGGCTGCACGTTCAGCCTTCTACGGCGGGATTGACAACCATCCGGCAGTGATCATCCGCCCGCGCACGGCAGACGAAGTATGCCGCGTCGTCGAACTGGCGCGTGAGACAGGCATGGACCTGTCCATCCGAAGTGGCGGTCACAGCGTTGTCGGTCATGGCATTGCCGATGAAGGCATCATGCTGGATCTCACCGATATGCGTGATCTGCAGTTCAATGTTGAGGAGCGCACCGCCTGGGCAGAGGCAGGGCTGACCGCCGGCGAATACTCCAGGGCTGCCGCGGCTCACGGCCTGGCCACCGGTTTCGGCGATACCGGTTCCGTTGGGATCGGGGGCATCACGCTCGGAGGCGGCGTCGGATATCTGGTTCGCAAGTATGGCCTGACAATCGATGACCTTC
>JBLMZU010000016.1:0-5940 GCA_050258995.1 Bacteroidota bacterium | reverse complement strand
GTTCAGCCAGCCGGGTACCATAGTCAAAAGTATGCCCAGGAGCCAGCCCCCGATTGTGGCTGCCACCCACCAGCCCATTTGAGATAGGTAGTGACGCAACAAGCCATATTGCAGCAGCCCTGTCAAAAGACCAGCAATCGGAATAAAGATATATAACCCCAGGTAATCTTCCGTAATCTGGCGCACCCCATCCACATAGATAAAGTCACCGACAAAAAGAATGATGATGCGCAGGATGATCAGATCGAGGAAAAAGGCAACAGGGAGACAGAGCGATGTCAAAAGGATCCAGTGTATATAAAAAGGCCAAGAGGGTTTTTCGCTATTCGCAATCATTGAGATGATCTACTTTCGCAAGTACTTCTACTTCCCAATGGCTTGCGTTACCCGTTGGTGGGCGAGATGAGAGGACGCCATTTTGCCGGAACCAATTCCAAGACACTACAACCGCTTGAAAACGCGCAGACTCCCGCCGCCATGGCCCCGGCGTTCGTTGCCGGGGATCGGGTGCACGCTGTCTTGGTCGTTTTTGTAGCTGCAACTACGACAGGTGCAAATAACCAGTTTTGCAATCATACTCAAACTATACTACTTATTGCTTCAATTTTTCCATTATCTACCACTATATTCTTCATAACTATGCAGCAGCAAGGATATCTGATTCATCATATGGGGCGTAAATAGTGGGGTGGATGGTTTTCTTTTGTCATACATAGGGAACAGACGGAGCAGGTGCTCCATTTTGCGATGGCACACAAAACCAGCCAAAGGTAGATGAAAAAGTTTGGAAATTGGTATATGATGTTAATGGCGGCTGGTTTATTCTTATCCTTCTCCATTGATGCTTGGTAGGATGGTAAACGTTTCTTGTCGTCATGCGGTTGCCAGAATGCCGGACCACAGCATCTCAAGAAGAGAACCGAAAGGCTGTATGGACAGGCAGCAACGATCAGAGCACGATCCGGAAGGTCTGCCACGAGGGGGTGGCTACAATTTTGGAAAAATCCCTTGGTCGCGAATTCGATTCTATTTCAATTATGTGTGGCGTTTTTTGGTGCTGCAGCGCCCTGACCCGCTGATCTATGGAATTGCCTTGACAGACCGCTGCAATCTGAAGTGTCGGGGCTGCCATGTTTCCAACACCGGCCGCCGTGATATGAGCTGGAAGGAGGTGGTTGCAGCCATGCAGGATGCCTGGGGGCGTGGCTTTCGCGAGCTGTATTTCAGCGGCGGGGAACCCATGCTCTGGCACGACGGGAAGCATACTCTTGCCGATGCGATCCGGCAGGCAAAACAGACCGGCTTTTTCCATGTCCACGTTTACACCAACGGCCTGCTTGGGATTGAGACAATGGCCGATCTTGTCTGGGTCAGCATGGATGGATTGCCCGGTGTCTTTGACAAGCGGCGTGGAGATCACTTTTATCAGGTCGAAACTATCGTTCGAACTGCCTCATTTCCAAAGGTTGCAGTAATCTATGTCATCGACCGAAATACAGCAGAGGGCGTCGAGCCATTCCTGCGCTGGGTCCGGGAAACGAGATTTCCGGTGATCGGGGTGATATTCTATTTCCATACCCCTTATTACGGCCGGGATGAACTATATCTGACAGCAGATGAGCGCGCTCCGATCATTGACCGTTTGCTTGGATGTATACGGGCCGGGCTGCCGGTCATTAATTCGCGGGCGGGTCTGCTGGCATTGAAATCAGGAAACTGGCCGCGGCGCTTTCCAGTGGCTTCCGTGATCGATGTGGATGGCGAGTCAATTTGCTGTCGCGCCTCCGATGAGGTGTGTCCGGACTGCGGCTATGCAGCCTGTACCGAGCTCACTGAATTCCAGCATCTGCGCCCAAGCGCACTGCTTGGCATGTTGAGGTACTGGTGAATTCTCCCGCCGCTCCACTCGTTCGTCTCCTGACCCGCGCCATCCGACGCTATCTTGTGGGCCCGGAACAGAGCTGGGTATTCGAGCGTCCAGCAACGGATTGGAGCCCTACACCGGTCAAACGCACTTCGCTCTATTTGCACCTGCCCTTCTGCCGCCATTTTTGTCCGTACTGCCCTTATACTAAGGTCACCTATGATGAGTCTCTCCTGGTGCCCTACACCCGGGCAGCCATTGCGGAGGTGGATTGGTGGGCGGATAGGGTTGGTCTGGCGGAGGTGACGAGCATTTATATCGGCGGCGGCACACCCACCCTGGCATTGGATAGTGTTGCCGCTATTTTGAAACGCATGCGCGAACGCTTCCACCTGAATGGTGACATCTGCATCGAAACCAACCCTGCAGATGTGAATGCAGAGACCGTGAAGCGGCTGCAGGATATGGAGGTCGCGCTGGTCTCCCTCGGCGTGGAATCCTTCCAATCAAGGAATCTTGTGACAATCGGGCGCGGCTACCGACCAGTCGTCGCCGAACAGGCACTTACGCTGCTGGCAGGGAGCGGCTTTGCATCAGTCAACGTGGATCTTATGTTTGCGCTCCCGGGCCAGACCGCAGATGCCGTATTGGTCGATCTTGCTCATGCTGCACAACTGGGCGCAGACCAACTTACCACGTATCCCCTCTTCACCTTTCCCTATACTTCCGTGGGGAAATATCTCAAGCTAAAAGAGGTGCGCATGCCTGATCTACGCATGCGCCATGAGCACTACAGGGCCATCGATCTTTGGTGCAGGGAACATGGATACGAGCGCGTATCCGTATGGGGCTTCAAGCGCGGTGCCGCTCCCCGCTATTCTTCGGTTACAAGAGATGGCTATATTGGGATCGGGCCGGGGGCAGGCTCGCATCTCCCAGATGGTTTTGTGCTGAACACCTTTGATCTTCCCAGCTACATCCAGGCAGCGTGCTCAGGTTTGAAGACAACCGCGCTACGCATGCCATTTATGGATGAAATGTCCGGTTGGTGGTGGCTCTACTGGCGCTTTTACGACACGCGGATCCCATTGAAGCATCTCGACGAAACACTTGGCGTGGATGCATCAAAGGCCCGGCGCTTGCTGCGCACCATGCAAGGCCTCGGGCTGGCTTTCCAGAACGGAGAGCAGCTTGAGTTGACCGAGGCAGGGGCGTTCTGGCTGCACCTTGTACAGAATTATTTTGCCTTGAATTATGTGAACACCCTGTGGACTCAGTGCCGTAGGGAGCCGTGGCCGAAGGCTGTGCCGATCTGATCCAGTGAGGAGAATCGGATCTCTATCCAGGCTTCCAGCTTGGAGTGGCAGAAATTTGAAAGGAGGTGTTCCTTGAAGGATAAACTCCTACAACAAGCAAAACACGAATACAGCCCAAAACAGCGATTTGTGGCATTGCTGTTTTTAGTTCCCATTTTCCTGATCCTGATCCCCTATGGCCTGGTTACCCTGGGAAGGATGATCGATCGCTGGCTGAAATGGCCCCCTGTGCCAGATGAGCCCCTCAATTTGGTCCTTGGCTGGCTGCTGATCCTGCTGGGCTGGCTGCTGGGCGTGTGGGCGAATTATTCTCAATTTACCATTGGAAGAGGCACCCCAGTACCACTCATGGCCACACAGAAGCTTATCGTCCAGCCGCCTTTCACCTACTGCCGCAATCCTATGGCATTGGGTTCCTTTATCATGTACACGGGCGTGGCAGCGCTTTATCGCTCCCCTGGCGCGGGAGTGCTTGTGCTGCTGTTCGCCTGCTTACTGCTGGCATATATCAAACGTGTCGAAGAGAAGGAAATGGAGCTGCGTTTTGGACAGGAATACCTGGATTACCGCAGCCGGACACCGTTCCTGATCCCATACTTCTGGAGGCGCAGCTGATCCCATGATCTTTCCGGAAAGGATCTCTTCCAATAAGACTGGCGTTATTCCTGGCTTTTGCCAGCTTCTTCTTCAACCTGCCCGCCAGATGAAATTCTATGCCGCCTCCGAGCGGGATAACAAATCAACGCCGGAGATGAATCTGACCGTCCTGTGAAAAAGCTGGAATCAAGCTTTATGTAGATCAGGGCGCGACCGAGGTGTACATGTCTGAGACCACGAACCAAAAATTGAGCGGCATATCTGAAACATATCTTGCCCCGCTTTACTGGAAGGCGATGGAAACGCAGCGACCAGATGCAATGATCCAGGATGAGAAAGCCGTGGCACTGGTCACGCAGGGCGTCCTTGACTTTTCCCAGGTGAGCGAGATCCCGATGAACGAATTGCTCCTGGCAATGCGGATCATATTCACCCGTGAATTCGACCGCCATGCCAGGGATTTCATCAACCGTCAGCCAGATGCGGTGGTGGTTCACATTGGCTGCGGACTCGATTCACGTTTCGAGCGTGTCGATAATGGTCAGGTTGAATGGTATGACCTGGATTTGCCAGAGGTCATCGAACTACGCCGGATACTCCTCAACGAAGAACATGAGCGCTACCATCTGCTGGGCTGCTCCGTGCTAGAGCATGGCTGGCTGGAGGAAGTGGATGCCTGTTCTTCGCACCCCTTTCTGTTCTTGGCTGAAACAGTTTTTGTCTACTTCACAGAAGCACAGGTCAAGTCGTTGGTGCTCACGCTACGCGACCATTTCCCGGAGGCAGAACTGGTCTTCGATGGCTGGAAACCATATGAAGTCTGGCTGGCTAATCGTTATCTCTCAAAGTCATTACTCGCTGGACTCATGCGCTGGGGTCTCCGGGAAGGCAGGGAACTCGAAAGCTGGGGCAAGGGAATCCGTCTACTCGACGAATGGGGCTTCTTCGACCAGCCTGAGCCGCGACTGGCTTCCTTTAACTGGATGGCTCCCCTCTTTCGCCTGTTCAAGCCAATGCGTATTTTCCGCTTCCAGCTTGGAGAAGCATCCGGGTAAGGTGCTCTTTTGCTTACGAATGAAAGGAACCTGCCATGTCCGGGACTGCAATACCAAATCTGAGCGGCGTGACGGAGTCCTTGCTCATTACACTCTACATCCGGGCCATGGAATCACAGCGTTCGGACGCGCTGATCAAGGACACGAAAGCCGAGGCACTGGTCAGGCAGTTGAGTTACGACTTCAGTCGGATCGGGCTGCTCCATTTGAGCGAAGTGAACAAGCTGGTGATCGTCCTGCGCTGCAGGCAGTTCGACTACTACGCAAAGGATTTTCTGACAAGCCACTCAAATGCAGTTGTGGTTCATATCGGCTGCGGCCTCGATACACGCTTCGAGCGCGTCGATAACGGACAGGTCGAATGGTATGACCTGGATTTGCCAGAGGTCATCGAACAACGGAGGCAGTGGATCGATGGCGAAAAGGATCGATGTCATCTCCTGGGTTGCTCCGTGCTCGAGGATACCTGGCTGGATGCGATGAGCGGGTATAGTGAACGACCCTTCCTGTTCCTGGCCGAAGGCGTTTTCATGTACTTCAAAGAGGCACAGGTCAAATGGCTGGTGCCGACACTGCGCGATCATTTTCCAGGCGCACATCTGGTTTTCGATGCTTATTCGCCGATCCACGTTTTAAGGAGCAACATCCAGACAGCCAGTTTCGGCCTGCACACTCACTGGGGCATCTGGCACGGACAGAAACTTGAAACCTGGGGAGACGGGATCCGCCTGCTTGACGAGTGGGGATATTTTGATACCAATGCGCCGCGGTTGGCTCCCATTCGCTGGCTGCGTCCCATTGAGCAACTGGCAAGAACGTTTCGCATCTACCACTTCCGCCTTGGTGAAGGGGCAGGGTGAAAGCCCTTTGTTTATGAAGGAGCACACCATGCAAGCAAAATCCAATTTCATTGTACCTCTCACCGATATCTCTGCCGGGCTCTTGAAGGTGGGGGGAAAAGGTGCTTCGCTGGCCTGTCTGGCACAGGAAGGCCTGCCTGTGCCGTCAGGATTTCAGATCACGACCGATGCTTACCGGCAATTTGTGGTGGGGCATGGGCTGCAGGAGAAGATTATCAAATTCGCAGTTACCGCGATTCATGAGCAAC
>JBLMZU010000015.1:0-8253 GCA_050258995.1 Bacteroidota bacterium | reverse complement strand
GAGAATGTTGCGCGGTCCCAACCCAGCTTGCCACTCGATCTGTTTCTGGTTCAACACCCTTGACATCGCTTAGAATATCTCACTAAAGACTTCCTCGTCCCTTCTGCCGGAGAACCGGACGAACAATATAAGGCCCCGGTCACGGATTACAGAGAGTTTGGGGATTTGTCACAAAAAGAGGTAAACAAACATAACGCACCCCGAATTTAATCTTTCGGTATCTTGGTCACCGGTACACATAGAAAGAGCCGACCCAAAGTCCGGGTCGGCTCCTCTTTTTCGCCGTTACAGGTCCCTCGCCAAAGATCGCTCACCACGCAGACACCGAGGCACGGAGCATTTCGTGATTTTTCTCAGTGTCTCCGTGTCTCGGTGGTTCATTCCTTAAGTCTGGGGGTAATCATGTTTCCGTGCAAATCAATGAGACGCGTGCGGATGAGCGGCGAATCGTTTATGACGAGTAAACCCACTGTGGGTTATGGAAGGACTTAAGCGGCTTCGCCCGTCCGGCCGCGATGGGCCAACAAGGTGAAGACATCCTCCAGGGTGGATTGGACCGTCTCCACCGAGCTGACGGTGATGTCCTTTGTCGCCAGGTAGCTCGTCAGGCTTTCGGGCGACCACTGGGCGGTGTCCAGGATCACGTGGGCGCGGTCGCCGTGCAGGCTGGCCTGGGCGACGCCCTCCGTCTGGCTCAGCTCCTCCACCGTTTCCAGCAGCGGATTGGCCGCCAGGTCCCAGGCTGCGCCGTGCAGATATTTGTACTTCAGCCCGGCCGGCGTGTCGAGCGCCATCAGCTTGCTGCGGTACATGAACGCCACCCGGTTGCAGTGCTCGGCCTCGTCCATGTAATGGGTGGTGATAAAGATGGTCGTGCCCTCGGCCGCCATCCCGTAGATCAGGTCCCAGAACTCGCGGCGGGCTACAGGGTCCACACCGCTGGTGGGCTCGTCGAGGAACAACAGCCGGGGGCGGTGCAGGATGGCGCAGCCGAGGGCCAGGCGCTGTCTCCAGCCGCCCGACAGCTCATAGGTGCGGGTGTGGGGCCGCTCCTGGAGCCCGGCCAGGTGCAGGATCTCGTCGATACGCTTCTTCTCCTCGTTGAGGGGAATCTCATACACGCCTGCGTAGAACTGGATGTTCTCGAGCACCGTCAGATCGTCGTACAGGGAAAACTTCTGCGACATGTAGCCGATCAGCGGCTTGACCCGCTCGGGGTTCTTGAATACATCGATGCCCATGACCCGGGCGGTCCCCTCGCTGGGGGTGAGCAGTCCGCACAGCATGCGGATGGTGGTGGTCTTCCCGCTCCCGTTTGGGCCGAGGTAGCCCAGCACTTCGCCGGGCTGCACGTCGAAGGTGACGTGGTCGACGGCAGTGAACGCGCCGAACTTCTTGGTCAGGCCGACAACTTCAAGCGGCAGGATCGGATTGTCCATCGCCCGCTCCTTCCGTGTCCAGTAGATTGATGAATACGTCCTCCAGCGTGGCAGGCACGGGCAGGAGATGGTTCATGGGGATGCCGGCCGATTCCAGCCGGGCGGGGATGCGCTGCATGGGGCCCTGGGCGGCCCTGACGCGCAGGTGCAGATGGTTGCCGAAGGCGTGGACGTCCTCCACCTCCGGGTCTTCCTGGACGATCCGGCGCGTCCCCATCTGGTCTTCCGTATCCAGCTCCAGGATGCGGCCTTCGAGGCGCTTCATCAATTCGCGCGGCTCGCCCTGGGTCAGGACGCGGCCGTGGTTCATGAAGAAAACGCGGTTGAAGCGCATGGCCTCATCCATGTAGGGTGTGCTCACCAGGACGGCCGAGCCCTCCCGCAGAAGCGCGATCAGCAGGTGCCAGAACTCCTGGCGCGCCACCGGGTCCACGCCACCGGTCGGTTCGTCCAGCAGCAGCACCTTGGGACGGTGGATCAGCGCCGAGGCGAGGCCCAGTTTTTTCTGCATGCCTCCCGACAGGGCCGCGGCAGGGCGGTCGGTGAAATCGCCCAGCCCGGCAAAGTTCAGGAGCTCCGCAGCCCGTCCCTTCACCTCGTTGACCGGGACGTCGAACACCTCGCCGAAGAACTCGATGTTCTCCTGGACGCTCAGGTCGCCGTACAGGCTAAAGCGCTGCGCCAGGTACCCGATCTGCTCGCGGGCTTTTTCCACCTGGGCCGGGATCTCGTAGCCGGCCACGCGCACCCGGCCGCTGGTGGGACTCAACGCGCCGCACATCAGGCGGATGGCCGTGGTCTTGCCGGCCCCGTCCGGGCCGACCAGGCCGACCATTTCGCCGGCATGCACCTGCAGGTTGAGCCCGTCCACGGCCCGGAAGGTGCCGAAGGTCCGGACAAGGTTTTCCGCTTCGAGCAAAACTTCGGGGCTCATATTATTGCACGAAGGTCACGTCTGCCGGCATGCCGAGCTTGAGCTTGCCTTCGGGATCGTTGACTTTGAGCTTGACCGCGTAAACGGTGGCGCTGCGACCTTCCACGGTCTGCACGTTGCGCGGGGTGAACTCGGCCTGGTCGGCGATCTTGGTGACCGTGGCGGTGAACGTCTCGCCCGGGAAGGTATCGACGGCGACGGTCGCCTCCTGCCCGATGTGGATCTCGCCATAGCGGTCCTCGGGGATGTAGACCGTGATGGTCAGGTCGTCGAGGTTGGCCATGGTGATGGCGGATGCCCCGGGCTGGACGAACTCGCCGGGCTCCACGTTGCGGGTCAGCACCACGCCGTCCATCGGGGCGTAGACCGTCAGCTTTTTAAGCTGGGTGTCGATCAGGGCGAGATTGGCCTTGGCCTGGTTGACCGCGCCCTGGGCCTGCTGCACGCCGTCTTTGGCCTGGTCGAGCGACAGGGAGGCGATCCTGACCTGCGGGGAATTTTCACCGGTCTGCAGGCGGCTGAGGGTATCCTTGGCCACCTCACTGCGCTCGCGGGCAACCGAGACGGCCGCGCGGGCATTCAGGACCTGGGCGGCGGCGTCCGTGTTGAGCATGGCATTATAGGCGCTCTGGGCGTCCTCCAGCTCCGTCTCCGCCTCCGTCAGGGCGTCGTTGGCCACGGACAGCACATCGCCGTTGTTTGTGCTCAGTTTCTTGGCGATGTTGATCTTGATCTTGTAGGCAGGCGCGTACGGCGAGATGCCACGCAGGTCGATATCCATCGGGCTGACCTTGCCGCCGGTCGCCTGGGCGTGGTCGCGGACCGATTTCGCCACCAGGTAGCCGACCCGGGCATCGTTGAGACGGCTCTCTGCGTTCACAAAATCGGCATTGCTTACGCTCTTCACCACTTCATCCAGCTTGGCCTGTGCCTCCTGCAGCGCCTGGGTGGAGGCGTCCACCTCGGCCTGGGATGCGGTGATCTGCTCCTCCGGGCTGAAGTACCAGAGCGGCTGGTCGAACTTGCCGGGCTCGCGGGCCAGCCAGTCTGTGAGGCGGGCCGCGCCCTGCTGGGCACGCGCCGCGGTGACGGCTGCGTCATGCTGGGCACTGGCCGTCTCATAGGCATTCTGGGCGGAGGCCAGGGCATTGTTGGCCGAATCCACGCCGGCCTGGGCCACGTCCCGCTGGGCCTTAAGCATGCTGTCGTCCAGGTTCAGGAGCGGGTCGCCGGTCTTCACGGCCTGGCCTTCATCGGCCAGGGCCTCCTTGACCTTGCCCGCCATCTCAGGCGAAACATCCACCTGCACCGCTTCGATCGTGCCGGAGGCGTGCAGCTTTCCATCGCCGCGGTTCGAGAAATAGAGATAACCAAAATAGCCCGCGGCAACGACAACCGCCACGATGACGAACAATAGGGGTCGTGATAATCTACGCATGAAAGTTTACTCCTTGAAGGATTAGTCCAGTGTCTTTTTGAAACGGATGGCCGCCCAGCCGAGCAGCACGATGGCAAACAGGGTCAGGGCGATCACCTGGGGAATGATCATTTCCAGTCCCACGCCCTTGACCAGCACGCTGCGCAGGATGAAGACGAAATAGGTCAGCGGTAATAATTTGCCCACGAGCTGCAGGAACACGGGCAGGGAGGAGATCGGGAAAAAGACGCCTGCCAGCATCATGGCGGGCAGCATGATCGGCATGGTCATCAGCTGTGCCTGCTGCTGGGTGCGGGCCGCGGTCGAGATCAGCAGGCCCAGCCCGAGGGTGGGCAGCAGGAAGAGACCGACCATGCTGAACAGCAGGATAAAGCTGCCGCGCAGGGGCACGTGGAACAGGAGGGTCGCCAGCGCCATGATCAGGATGGTGTTGCCAAACGCAACCAGGATAAAGGGGATGATCTTGGCAATGACCAGCTCCCAGCTGCGGATGGGGGTGACGATGAGCTGCTCGATGGTGCCGCGCTCGCGCTCCTTGACGATGGCCAGCGCCGTCAGGCTGGTGGCCGTCTGGAAGAGGATGATGGCGATCAGGCCCGGCACGAGGTTGTAGCTGGCCAGCAGGTCGGGGTTATAGAGGACGCTCGTGCGCACGTCGACCGGGGAGGAGGCGCTCCTGGCCGCCCCCTGCAAGGCCAGCTGCTGGGTGCGCACGCTGGCCCCGTGGGCCTGGCCGGCCAGCTGCGCCGCCGAGAGGACCGCCCCGGCGATGGTCGGGTCCGAGCCGTCGAGCAGCACGAGGACATCCGCCGTCTTGTGGGTGGTGATGTTGCGGCTGTAATCGGGCGGGATGATGATGCCGACCTTGGCCTTGCCGCCGTCGATCGCCTGGTAGACCTCGTCCTGGCTGTTGACGAAATAGTTGAAGGCGAAGTAGTCGGTGGCGTTGAACGAATCGAGAAGCTCGCGGCTGCCCCTTTCGTTATCCTGGTTGAAGACAACGGTGGGGACGTGGCGGATCTCGGTGGTGTTGATGTAGCCGAGCAGCACCAGCTGCATGATCGGCATCAGGAAGATGAAGACCAGCGTGCGCGGGTCGCGCATCATGTGGGTCATCTCCTTTTTGATCAGGGCTTTAAAACGTCTCATGGGCTATGCTCCTTGGCGTAAAGATCGGTCGGTAGGGGATGCGCATTATTTTTCGAGCAGCAGCGCATCCAGTAATTTGTTCATCAGGCGCACGAGTTGGGCCTGCTCGCGGGGGCTGAAATCCTTCAGCAGGTTCATGATGCGCTGTTTGCTGTAGGCCATGCCGGTCTCATATAGCTTGCGGCCGTTCGTGCTCAGGCCCACCCGCACCACGCGGCGGTCGTTCGGGTCGTTGACCCGCTCCACCATGCCGCCCTGGACGAGTCCATCCACGATGCGGGTGGCGGTGCTCATCGGGACGTCCAGCTCCGAGCCGAGCTCGCTCATGGTGAGGGCGCCCGAGTTCTTCGAGAGCATCATGAGGATGCGGAAGACGAACTCATGGTCGCCGGCCTTGTAGTCCGAGCCCTTGAACGACTTCATGGTCTCCTTGAACCGGACGACATCCTGGGGCGGGATCAGCCTGGGACGCAGGGCCATGTAGCGCTGGATCAGGTCCACGAACTGTTCGGCAGTTGCTTCAGTCGACATCGGAAATTCCTTCCATCTTGAAATATTTCCAAAACGGAAGCATTTTACGCCCGATGTTTTAGGTCTGTCAAGGAGGAGAAGTTTTCAGCCGGGAGAGGCGGATGGCCTGAAAATTGGAAAGCTGTTCATCCTTATAAAAAAATACGCCCCCTCCTTGCCAGGAGCGTACGTTGCGGCGACACAGTCTCTTTATCAATATCCCGGATGCAAACACTGCCTGGATGGCCCACCTGCACTGCACCGAACCCCGGTTACTTTCGCCGGGGCAATAACGGTCATACGTTTGGAAAGACATCCGGGCTCAGATGAGCCCGGATGTTCGTTTATCCCTGCTTTTGCCTCAGCACCCACAGTGACGTGCCCTGCACGGCCAGGGCCACCAGGATGGCGCAGGCAAACGCCCAGGCCACGCCCGCCCGCTCGAGCAGCAGGCCCAGGCTGAGGAAGAACCCGGCGAAGGCGAACATGCCGTAGAGCAGGCCGCGCAGCACGTGGGCCGCGGCGGCCGGTCCCTGGCGGCGGTGGGCGAAGATGGCCAGGATGGTGACGTAGAGCGGGATGGTGGTCAGCAGCCCGGTCAGGCGCGGCCCGAGCAGGGAGGCGCCGCCGGTGATCAGCAGGATAAAGCCCGTCCCGATCAGGATGCGGGAGGGGATGTCCCATTTGCCCATCCTTGCCTCGCCCGGCTCGGGCGGCCTGTGGGGCAGGAGCCGCAGTCCGAGGCCAATGGCCGCGACCACCCCCAGGAAGACCGGCAGCAGGGGCAGGCTCACGCCCTGCAGCAGGCTGGTGCTGAGCGCGAAGACGGCCAGGCTGCCCAGGATGGCCGCCTGCCAGCGGAAGCGGGCCGCCAGCCAGGCATAGGTGAGGGCATAGGCCACCAGCGAGAACCCGCCGCTGATCACCCCCAGGGCGGCATTGGCGGCAAAGGCCGTGTCGTGAGCGAGGGCCAGGAGCAGGATGACCGGTCCGGAGGTGAGCGGCATGCCCACGATCCAGCCGCTGACCGCCGGTCCCCACTTGCGCCCCGCCAGGCTGGCCGAGCCGATGATGAGCGGGGCAAGCACGAGTTTCAGAACGAGGAGATTCACAGGAGGTCCATGGTAGTGACCCGCCCGTGTTTTGTCAAATCCCTTTGTTCACGGGCGGGCAGGACGGTTGTAATGAAAGGGAAGGCGAAAGCCGCATTCCCGGCCTCGCCTGTGTTCCACGACAAAGGCACATGACCTGGGAGGGGGGAAGCCGTAAAATGTTGAGTGGGTGGGAGGGGGTTGTAGCACTACAAGCTGCAGTGTGAACGACTGACTGGCCGTCGAGGGACCGTAGAGCTGGATGGATCGGTCATGGGGCCTGCCGCTCTCCGCCTGGCACGCGAAGTTCCGCCCGCTGAAGGACTTCATGGACCAGGATGGCCGGCGGGCGGCCTCGGTCTATTTTTTGACGCAGGAACAGATCGAGGCGGAGTCCCACTGACCGGAAAGGTAAGGGTCACCTGCAATGCCCGGTACTGGGGGACGGTTGTACAATAGGGACAGCGACGGGACAATTCCACTTTCAACCCCACCCTGCCCGCCAGGGGAAGATATCGATATGGTTTCCGAAACAAATGCTTCATGCTTCACCAGGCCAGCCCTCAAAATTAATGGTGTTTCTCTGCCAGGCCGCGGTAACAATCCTGGATCGGTTTTCATCATTTCATACGGGGAGTTTTGTGCTAAAGTAGGAAAATCATCGTCATGTACAGGGAAGGCAGCCATGGCAGACACCGATTGCAAATACGATGTTTTTGTCTCCTATAGTTCCGCAAACAAAGAGTGGGTGCGGAAAACTTTTGTTCCCATCCTGGAAAAAGCGGGATTAATAGTCTGCGACTACTATCGGGATTTCGATGTCGGCGCTCCGATCGTGATGGAAATGGAACGCGCCATCCTTGAGAGTCGAAAAACAATCCCTGTGCTTTCTCCAGCATATTTACAAAGTGGATGGACAGAATTTGAAAGTTTGATGGTTCAGACTACGGATGCCGCGAATCGGAATCGTCGTTTTTTGCCAGTGATCCTGGAAAAATGCGAGTTACCTCTGCGCATCAAGTACATGAACTGTATTAACTTCGCCAACCCGGATGATGTTGATATCGAATGGGAGCGACTTTCCCGAGCTTTAGAAGTAACCTTATCGCCATCTTTACTTGACCCGCCAAAACCTAATTCTGGCTCTCGAGACACCTGGCACCTCGCCCACCCCTATCCCATGCCGCCCAATTTCACCGGCCGGGCGGCAGAACTCCAGATGCTCGACGGCTGGCTGGCGGACAAGACCAACCGGCTATTCATTTTACGTGCCCTGGGCGGGTTTGGAAAATCGGCCCTCTCCTGGCAGTGGATCAACACCCATGTCGACCCGGCCGAGTGGACCCGGCTGGTCTGGTGGTCGTTCTATGAAGGCGACGCCAGTTTCGAGCACTTTGTTGCAGAGACGCTCAAATATCTCAACCGCAAAGCGCCGGAAAGCAGGCGGGAACAGGTGGAGGAATTGCTCAAAGTCCTGCAGGCCCAAAAGGTCCTGCTGGTGATGGACGGCTTCGAGCGGGCCTTGCGCGCCTACAGCAGTCTGGGTGCGGCCTACCAGGGCGACTCCGAGCTCCCCTCTCCGCCTGGGGGTGGGGTCGAAAGCGGCAGCGACTGCGTGAACATTGACGCTGAATATTTTTTGAAAAGCATTTGCTCACTGCCGGGCCTGAAGAGCAAAGTGTTGATGACCAC
>JBLMZU010000014.1:0-9234 GCA_050258995.1 Bacteroidota bacterium | reverse complement strand
CTGTGGCAGCGTACTCATTGAGCGCCTCACCGGTGCCGACGCCCAGGTAGGTACGTCCCGGTGCGAAATGGGACAATGTGGCGGCGGCCTGGGCGATGATCGCCGGATGATACCGCAAGATTGGACAGGTCACACCCGGTCCGAGACGGATCTTTTGAGGCCGAACGGCAACGGCTCCCAGCCAGGTCCAGGTAAAACAGGCCTGGCCCGCCTCGCTCCAGGGTGCAAAATGGTCGCTGACATCGATCGATTCAAAGCCTGCCTGATCGGCTGCAACTGCGTACTCCATCAATTCCACCGGTGGATACTCCTCCGGTCCCGCCTTCCAGCCAAATAAAGCCACAATCACCTCCTCAACCCGGGTAGGGTTATACGTAATTACCATTTATAGCTACGTTTGGGTCCAGTGCAAGTTTTATATAAGCAAAAACATGGGTTGTCCATTCGGGATATCCCTGATTCGTGCAAAGGCAATTTTCGGCGAAAGGTCTCCACGGGCAGGCAGTGCAGACAATCCAGGCGCAGGCTCGTCACCAGTCAGCCCTGACCCTGCTGATGGTGAGAGAAAATAGAGAACTTACAACCAATCCACTACCACTCTACTGTAACCTTTCCAAAATGGGGTCGTCATACTACTGTCAGACACAGTGATCTTATTGAAATCGCGAAACCATCCCAAAACCCCATCATCGAAGAATCAACAGCAGCCATTCTGGCTATAATAGGACATGCTAAACTGACAAGCGGGTTCCAGTTTTTTTAACAATGTTCACCTTTCATCTTTGAACGCAGCTGCCATTCAACAGGCAAGATCTACCATCGCACCCTGGTATCGACTCTCATTTTAAAAAGGAGGGCTGATGGCATGCTAGGAATCGATTATAGGAATTCTCATACCGCGCCTGATAAAGGGATGACGTACGACCGGACCTTTCAGGACTACCCCTACCGGAGATGCGTGTGGTCCTGGGAAAAAAGTGTCCTAAAGGATGTGATCGAGCATTCCTTTCAACCGGATCAGGATATTCGCTATCTGGATTTTGCCTGTGGGACGGGGAGAATAATCGGATACGTGGAGAGCCTGGTCAATGCATCGATCGGCGTGGATGTCTCTGACTCGATGTTGCAGGTGGGCCAGCAAAATGTTAAGAAGTCCATGCTCCTCAAAGCCGACCTGACGCAGCATAATATCCTGGCAGGAAAGACTTTTGACCTGATCACGGCTTTTCGTTTCTTTTTGAATGCCCAGCCGGAATTGAGACAGGAAGTCATCTCGATATTGGCAAATCTGCTGAGTGACTCCGGCTGCCTGGTCTTCAACATCCATATGAATGAGGGCTCGATCGCAGAGAGATTACGCAGACTCTCGCACCGGGTGAAACGACTTCCAAAAGGGAAATACCATACTCTGGGAAGGACCGGTGTGCTTAATATGGTCCAAAAGGCCGGGCTTCAGGTTGTCGGCACCTACCATTTTGGATTGCTGCCCATCCTGGACGAGAAGTCGAAAATCCCAGTACCCCTGATCAATTTTATCGAAGAGAACAGTTCCAAAATATCCAGCCTGGAGTCTGCGTCCAAGTATGTGATCTACGTCTGCAGGAAAGACGCCACATCGAGGGTGGAAAGATCCCCCTCATCTTTCACGTTATAGCTTCCTTTCCTACGTTGATTCCAGCTTTAACTCTTCACCAAGCAGGTAATGACTGAACCAGCCCAGGTTCTGCGCCATCACTGCATGATTCTCGCGCGGCTTCGTGATGGGATGCGCCATGCCAGGATAGATGAACAGCTCGACGGGTACCCCCATCTCCTTGAGTCCTCGATAAAGCTCGGTTGCGTTTGAAAGCGGTACTCGCCGGTCGTCGGAGCCGTGCTGAATCAGCGTGGGGGTCCTGGCATTGGAGAGATTGCTGATCGGCGCAGTCCTTTCATAAAGAGAACGGTCGCGGAACGGTGAACCCGAGAGATAGTCACGGGTGAAATCGGGAATGTCGTTGCTGATGTGATAGGTATACCAATCCGAGATTCCGGCGCCAACCGAGACTGCCTTGAACTTCCCCGAGTGCAAACCGGCAAAGGCCGAAATATAGCCACCCTGCGACCAGCCCATGCAGCCGACTTTATCCGGGTCAACCCAATCGAGATTCACGAGGTGATCGACACCGCTCTCGATATCCCAAAGATCGCCGACGCCCAGATTGTTGACATTGAGCGCTTCGAACGCCTGTCCGCGTCCCAGTGATCCGCGGTAATTTGGCTTCAGTACAAGAACATCCTTGTAATTGAATTGAAGGGACGGATAATACATTCGATCCTCACCGGTCAGCAAATAGTCTGCCGAGAACCAGGTGGGTCCGCCGTGAACGATCAGGACGAGCGGATATTTTCTCGCCGGGTCGAAATTGGATGGCTTACGCAGAACCCCTTCGATCACCGTCCCATCCCTGCTCTGCCAGCGGATCGTTTCCACCGTTCCCAGGTCCCAGTTTTTTATCTGGTTGCTGTAATTGGTAATTTTTTTGACCCGCAATTTTTTTTTGCCCCTACTCGGTTGGGAAAGATATGCTTCGATAAAGGTTTTTGCATTCGTTCCGCATAACCCGATCCGGCCGTTCTCCGAAACATGAAAGCCGATGTTCTCATACGTGCCAAGGTCCAATGGTGTTGCTTTGCCGCGCGGAGTGATGTGAAGAATGTGGATCCGTGTCCCATCGATATAATCGGCGAAAATGCCTGCCTTCGTCCAACAGACTGTCATCATTTCCCGGTCGATAGGTGCAGTCAGATTGGTCATTCCTGCCAGACAGCTCTCTGTATTGGCTGACTTTTCGATCTGCTTGGTTTCCGCAATCCACAGGTCTTCGCGCGTATAAAACTTCCGGTCGCGCTCCTGATAACCAATGAGGAGTTTTTTACCCTCCGATGACACGGCGGCAATGCGGGAGCCTTTCGGCAGTTTCAACTCACGTATACTGCCGAAATAGGATACATCCTCCTTCTTATCCTTCTCCTTAACCTCTGCTTTTGAGACTGTCTCTTTTTTCTCCGCCTGCCTGGCCTTCTCCAGCTCCAGATACTTTGTAAGGGCAGTGCCGGCCTCCAGCCTGATCTGAAATACACGCGTTTCGCGCAGGTAGACCATATCCTCACGCTGCCAGCAATTTAGATATAAAGCATCTCCGGCAGGAGAGGGGATAATTTCCTTGATCGCAATGGGATCGGTCAGCAGTTTGCTCAATTCAATAACCGGCACGACCAGCTTGCTGCCTTCGTCCTCCGTCGCGGCACGCTTCTGCTTCTGGTATTCGATCCTCTCCCGGATATCCGTGTAATATACAGCAGAAGCACTCTCCTCGTGCTCGAAGCGGGTATATTTTCCATACCGGCCGGTACGTTCCTTTTTCTCCTCCCTGTCTGGCTGACGGGCTAGGAAGATGATGCCGCCTGCAAAGGAATGGAACCATTCCACGCCGGTCTTGTGCTCGGTGACCTGCCAGCCTTCGCCGTTGGCGCCATCAAAGAAAAAGACCTGGGCTTTGTCACCATTTCCCGTGAGCAGGGCAACGGTTTCGTCGTCCACCCATTCCATTTGATTAACGGTACCGGAGCGTGTCAATTGATGGGTTTTCCCGGTACGATCATCGTAAATGTAACAGTCCTGCTCGTAGTGATTTTCCCTCCAGTTGGTGGAGCGGACGCGGATGGCAACCCTGTCCCCCCTGGGCGAGACACGGATGTCGTTCGGTACTTCCAGAGCCAGCACGTCCCTGAGAGAGGCCTGGTACCGCGTGGTTTTCTTTGCCATGATATCTCCATTAAATGGGCAACTTGATATTCTTCTTTGTCTCAATCTGAAAGGTTGTTTTGATTTAACATTTGCCAGCGTTGGACAATCGTCCGGTTCTCGGCGACATTCTCCAGGAAGGATTTGCGCCAATCTACATTACTGATCTTGCCTGCCTGTTCCATCAGATCCCAATAGCCTGCCTCGATCACCTCTCGCACGGACGAGATACCTGGTACTTCAACCAAAGTCACTACATCAGCCACGCATCGATACACCCGGGAAGGGATTTCCATCCCAACCTTGCCATGTTCCCGGATATAGAACCATCCATCACCCGCAAGCTGTCGCGCTTCCTCCAGCCGGCCCAGGGCTGCCAGGCAGCGCGCTTCCACTACCTGCTGTTCGAGCCGGACTGATTTATCTCCGATCTGTGTAAAAATTTCCTGTGCTTCCCTGAGGTATGCCGCTGCCTTCTGCCATTCTCCGGCAGACTCCAGGAAGTAACCCAGGTAAGCCAGGCATCCTGCCTTGTTGTAGGGATTTTCGTCAGACACCCGGAGCTTTCGAAGTATTTGCTCCCCCAGCGCGATTGCCTGCTCCCGGTTGCCAAGGCACCAGTATAGATAGCTGAGATTGCTCGTAAACGAGGTCATCTGCTCGTCCCCCCTGGATTCCGCCAACTTCATTACTTCGTTACTGATTGCAAGAGCCTGCTCGTACAAGCCCATCTGGACATAGGCAAAGGCCATATTATATAGAGAACGGGTCTCCAAAAAGCGGTCCCCTGCCTGCCTGGCCGCTTGGACAACTTCCTGCATCAGTTGAACTGCACGAAAACTATCTCCTTCATGAATGTAATAAAGCGAGACCTTGCCTAAAGCATATGCATGAACAGCACTATCTTTAACGCCGGGCAACTTTGCAAGGATTTCCTCCACGATATCCCTGGCGGTAACCCGGACGCCATTATCAAATAGAAGCTGTAGTTTTCCGGCAAGGGCGCTCACTTCAAAGGCGATGTTCCCAATGCTGTGCGCAACTGAAATGGCCTCTTCCGCAACTTGGAGAGCCAGCTGGAAATCGACCCGCCGGCGAATAGCGTAGTCTATTTCAAGCTGCAAAGCCTGCAACCGCCGAACTTCGTCGAAGGCTCCGGCAAGTTCCAATAACATATCGATGTCTTTTTTCTGTGCATCGCGATCCACCCTTAAATCAAAGACATGCTCGCGCCCCATCAATGCCGTCCATCGCCGTTCCAGGTCGGTGGGTTCCACGTGTTCCAACACCAGGTCAAAGAAAGTGCGTGCTTCCATTGTCGCGCCTTGTGTTGTTGCCTGTTGGCCTGCCTGCAGCCAGAGATCGGCGGCATGGGTGAACATTCCTGCCTGCGCATAATGCTGGGCGACAACCTCGGGCTGGGATTTTGACAACCCTGGAAATTGTGCCTGCAGTCTCTCTGCTATCTGCAGGTGATACTCCCGGCGCGTCCGTTTGAGCAGAGAGTCATAGATGGCATCCTGGAGCAGGGCATGCTTGAAGCTGTAGCGGACGGGTGCCTTGTGAGCCCGCTTCCGGCCCGTCTGCTTTACGAGCAGTACCGGGATGGACTCTTGAATCGAAGTTCCCACAGGGGTGATGAGCTCTGCCTGGATGAGACGCGCCAGGTCTTCCTGTAGACGCGGCTCGTCATAAGGCACACAGACCTGAAGGACGGATAGGTCGAATTCACGTCCCAGGACGGCTGCCCATTGGGCTGTTTCCTTGGCCGTCCCCAGTGTATCAAGCCGGGCAGCCAGGGAGTCCTGCAGCGTTGCAGGAATCCCAGGGACCGCCTCCTTGGATCCAATCACAAGGTTGCTTCGTTGGGCCGGACGTTCCAACAATGCCTTGGCCAGTTCCTCAATGTAAAGTGGAATACCATCGGTATGGGCCACAATGTGGCGATACATGCCGTGGTCCAGCCGTGTATCGCCCACCAATCCTGAAACCATATCCTCCACCTGCTGCTGCGCGAGCGGGCTCAGTTCCAGTTGCAGAAGATCAGTCCCTGGGTCATGCCGTGCCGGCCATGCCGTTGTGAAACCAGGACGGGCGGTCAATAGCACCAGGCTGGGAGCCTCTGCCAGAGATCGGAAGGATTTTTCTATCCAGTCGACCGTGGAGGGATCGCTCCAGTGGAGATCTTCGACCAGCAGGACCAATGGCTGCTCCACTGCCCGCTTCCCAATCAATTCCAGGCAGGCCTGGCGCATCTGCTCGCGCTGGACGGAGCTGACTGTTTGGAGGGCAGATGCCTCCGTCTGCAACCCAAGCAGGGTGGATAGCAGCCAGAGGGTGGCCGGGCGATTCATTCCGTACCAAGCCAACACCCCTTTGAGCTTCTCGCGACGGATATCCTGGCCATCCTCCGGCTGGATCCCGATCAGCTGTTCCATCAGGCTGACGATGGGATACAGATTTGTATTCTGATAATGGGGCAAACAGTGACTCTCCAGCCACAGCACCGGACGATGATCTCCAAAATTCACCTGGGAGGCCTGGCGGTTGTCAAGTCTCTTTTTTAGCTCCCAAACCAGGCGGGATTTCCCGATGCCTGGGTCACCTCTCACAAGAACGATTCTGCCCTTTCCTTGCAGTAATTTTTTATGGCATGTCTCGAGCTGGTTGAGCTCTTTTTCCCGCCCCGTATAGGTTGTCAGGCGCTGCGTTTCCGCCAGCCAGTCCAGCCGGCTTTGCAGACTGGACTCTTCCTGCACACGATAGACGGCCAGGGATTTGCCGGGCTCAGCGGGCAAAACAATGGGAAGCTCTTCGAACCGGAATGCACCCTGCACCAGGTGGTGAGTATCTTCCGTGATCAATACCTGGCCCGATTGCGCCCAGCGCTGGCAATCCCGGGCGATGTCCAGGGAAAGGCCGCTCAGATCGCGATCCTGCCAGCGCGGCGTTCGTCCCTCCCCGACCAGAGTTAACCCGGTGTGGATGCCGATCCGTGCCGGTTCCTGTCCTTCCTGGGGAAGCGCCATGGCCAGGCCGGAATGCACAGCCCGGCGGGCTGCATCCTCAAATGCCTGGGGATACCCAAAATATACCAGGCAGGCAGCGCCCTGTCTCGGAGCCCTCCGGCCGCCAAAACGCTTAAAGATCGGCTCGCAATAGCGCTCACAGGCGAGCTCCAGCTCCGGCCCTTCCTCTAGCTCAGCCAAAATATTCCGGCTGCACACCAGGGTCGTGACCTGGCGGCGCTCCCCTTGGCCAGGCAGCCAGAGGGATTCCGCGGTAGATGGCTGGGCCGAGGGAGCTTTCTCTCCCGAGCGGACCTGCTCGGAATATTTCCGGATCTCTCCCGCAGGCTCCAGGCCCAGCTCGTCAGACAGGATCTTGCAGTAGGTGTCGTACTGCTTTAATGCTGCGGAGTGCTGCCCGTTTTGAACAAGAGCGCGCATTAAACGGTAATGGGCCGTTTCCCGCCAAGACTCGAGAGCGATCTGGCGGCGGGAATACTCCTGCACCAGTTCCCATTCGCTGCGCTGCTCGGAGGAAACTGCCAGTCGATCCAGGATCTCCAGGGCCTCGTGATGCAGCTCCTCCTGCTGCACGAGACGCCATTCTTCGAATTTTTCACAGTTGGGCAAAAACAATCCTGCTAATAGATCTCCCCGGTACAGGTTGACCGCCTCCTGCAGCCACTTGCGACAGATCTCGCAGCCAGCCGGATCGGCATGGATGTGCCTGTCGCTCAGATTGACCAGTTCCCGGAGCCGGGCCACGTCCAGGTGATAATCGCTAAACCCGTTGAACTGCACATCCTGGGAGGTGATCAGGAGAAACGGGAGCTGGGTGCTTCCATTGCCTCCCAGGGCCTTTCTTAGGTGCAGCAGGCCCTGGCTGAGACTGTGCGCGGCCTTCTTCTCCGATGCATCCGGCCAGAACATGGCTGCCAGCTCTGCCCGGCGGTGGGGATGAAACGCTTCGAGTGCCAAAAAGGCCAGCAGGGCACGGTCTTTGTTGGTAACAAATCCTGTGACCGGCTCGGCATCGAGAGTTACTTCAAAGCCGCCAAGTAGGGTGATCGACAGATAGGGCATCGGAAATGTTCGAGATATTGGGGAGTTGGTTCAATTCCCACTAATATTAAGCTTCGCCAGGAAATTGGATTGGTCAAATTATATCACCGGGCTTTTGATAATTTCTTGATAGGGATTTTGTACACTTTCCATAGAGAAATCAGTTTTGTGTTTATGGGATGAAAGGAAAATATTGTGGATACCAAGAATTACTGCTCATTTTTACTCCGTCTGAAGCAAGTGCAGAGCGAAGACCTGCAGACCTGGGTCGTCTCGATTCAGGATACCCATACAGGACAAAAACAGATCTTTTCCAATTTAGATGGCTTGATCCAATTTCTTCAGGCGGAGTTTGGCAGCCGCCCGGAGCAACATGCAGAGTCTCCCCACACAGTAGACCAAAGTCTTTAACACCGACAAAAACATCGCAGGGAGTTTTCCGGTGGAGAAAACTCGCCCATTCTGGAGGCAGGAATGACAAGTAAATCAATCAAGATCATGATCGTGGACGACCATGCCATGGTACGCAAAGGGATGCGGGCATTCCTGGGCGAATTCGATGATATTCAGGTGATCGGAGAGGCATCCGATGGCGGGAAGGCAATCGAGCTTGTAAAACAATTGAAGCCGGATGTCGTTCTGCTCGATCTGTTCATGCCTGGCATGGATGGCATTGAGGTCATCCAGAGACTTGCCGCAACCCAGCCCCATCTGTGCGTTGTTATCCTGACCGCCTATGCCAAGGAGGACAAGGTCATCGAAGCCATCAAGGCCGGCGCACTGGGCTATGTGGTAAAAGATGCCCAGCCCGAAGAGCTTGTGCAAGCCATACGGACCGTCTCTACAGGCGCGCCGGCCATCAGCCCTGTCATTGCCTGGAAGATCCTACATGCCAGTCTGGATGGCCATGAGAATGCATCCCAGAAGAAAATGGATCTTTCCGAGCGGGAAGCCGAGGTTTTGCGCCTGCTCACCAAGGGGAAGTCAGACCAGGAAATCGCCAGCCAGCTCGTGCTCTCCGATGTGACCATCAGAACCCATGTCAGCCGGATCTTAATGAAGCTGGGCCTCCAAAACCGGGTGCAGGCAGCCTTATACTGCATCCGGGCCGGCATGGTTCCCCTGGAGGAGACCTATGATATGAATGAGGTCTATTCCTGAGAAAAATGGGCGACAAAAAACTCCTCTACGCCGTAGAGGAGTTCTCTTTTAATCACGCAGAGTTCAGCTTTTATGCCTTCGCTCGCGCTTTGACAGGTTTCTGGGCCGGTTCCGCGACAACGATGACAGCTTCTACCAGGCTGCGCGTCTCCTCAAAGTTGCGCATGAAGAGTATGACGCCCAGCGTCAACGGCATGGCAATAAAAGCACCTGACC
>JBLMZU010000013.1:0-13981 GCA_050258995.1 Bacteroidota bacterium | reverse complement strand
GATCAGGCCGGTCATGGCCTGTTTCGTCATCGACCCGCCGCGTGACTTCACTTCTTGACCCGCATACTTCCTTTGTGCACCTGCATGCAGGTGGATGTGTGTCATCAAGCCAAAGTTCAGCTGGGTCCGCCACGGCAGCAGCTCGCTGGCAAGATCGAGTGGAATCCCGTCAATGTACACACGCAGCAGCTGGCTCAGGCGGACATCCTTCAGAGCCATCAGAGACAGCGGCGCCAGGAAATGCTGGCAGAACTGGCGGTAGGCCACCCAGGGCTGCCCTTCCTTGTATAACTCAAAGGAAAGCGTGTCGATCAGCGTTGCCTTGCCGTGCACGAACTGGATGTTGTACGCGCTCGCATCCTTCAGCGACATGCCCAGCTTCAGCGCGCGCTTCTGAATGGACAGACTCGCCAGCGCCGCGTCCTTGAGCTGCCCAAAAGACCATTCATAGGGATAGGAGATGAAGGGAACACGCTCCGGTTGGATCACCCGGAAGCATTCCCCCGATTCAGGCTGCACGCCCTCCACTTCCACATGCGGAACAAGCAGTCTTGCTTTGACCAGTTTTTCATAGAGGCCGGATTCCATCAATCGCGCATATTCCTGCGCATATTTCTGGTTGACCTGGCGGTAGAGGACTCCTTCCCGGATAAAGAGAAATCCACTCGGGTCCCGGAAGGAGGCGGAAAGCTGTCCGCTATTCGTCTGTATCGTCATCGTCCTCATCTACTTTGGGCTTCGATTTAATCCCAAACCAACTTTTGATTCTGTTCCAGGATGCAATGGCGACAATCCCAAGGCCCGCTAATGTTGCAAACAGCAATTGGATCAAAAAACTTCCGGAGCCGGGATCCAAATACAAGTGTGGCGCAAAATGCATTTTTATCTCCTATTCAACTGTTTCAGGAACGACGGCTTCGAGCAGGAAGGTCTCCTGACAATTCGTACATTGGGCTTCGCGCTTATTGGCGATCACCAGCAGGCCGCCGCATTTGGGACAGGGTACCTTGATCGGCCGCTTCCAGGACGTGAAATCGCAATTCGGATAATTCTCGCAGCCGTAGAAGGTGCGGCCCTTGCGCGTCTTGCGCTCGACCAGCTCGCCTCCATCCTTCGGACAGCGGATGCCGATCTTCTCCAGCCAGGGCTCTGTATAGCGACAGGTGGGGAAGTTCGAACAGGAGATGAATTTCCCGAAGCGCCCGTACCGGATGACAAGCTCGCCGCCATCCTCGGGGCATTTGCGCCCGATCGGCTCGGGTCCGCTCTTGGTCACGGGCATCTCTGCCTGTGCCTTTTTCAGATCCTCGGCAAAGGGATGGTAGAATTCGTGGATGACTTCGGTCCATTCGGCCTGGCCGGAGGCGATCATATCCAGATCCTCCTCCATGCGCGCCGTGAAGTTGTAATCAACAATGTCCGCAAAGTACTGCAACATCAGGTCGTTGACCTGCATGCCGATATCAGTGGGAATTAATCTTTTGTCCTCACGGACCACATAACCGCGCGCCTGGATCGTGGAGATGGTCGGCGCATAAGTGGACGGGCGACCGATGCCGTCCTCCTCCAGAGCCTGGACGAGGGAGGCCTCCGAATAGCGCGGCGGCGGCTGGGTGAAATGCTGCTCGGGGATGAGCCGGATCAGTTCCTGCCTCTGCCCTTCTGCAATTCCAGACGGGATGCGGACGTTCTCCTCATCCTCTTCCGTCTTGACATCCTCGTTTTTCGCTTCTTCATAGACGACAAGGAAACCGGCAAATTTCACAGAAAAGCCAGAGGCTCGCAAGAGGTATTCATGTGCGGATGATCTGCCCGTTACCTCAACCTGCAATGTATCATAAACCGCCGCCTCCATCTGCGACGCAACGAAACGCTGCCAGATCAGGCGGTACAGCTTGAACATGGCCGGCTCCAGATATTCCTTCACCTGTTCCGGCTCGCGCATCGCCGAGGTCGGGCGGATGGCTTCGTGCGCTTCCTGGGCGTTGGCGGAACGGGTTTTGTACTGGACCGCTTCGGACGGCAGGTAATCCTTACCGTATTTGCCGCTGATATATTCCCGGGCTTCCTGCTGTGCCAGGTTTGAAACGGAAGTCGAGTCCGTTCGCATGTATGTGATGAGGCCCGTCGAACCGCCGTTGCCGACATCCTGGCCTTCATAGAGGCCTTGTGCGAGCGCCATGGTCCGTTTGGCCGTGAAGCCCAGCTTGCGGGAGGCCTCCTGCTGCAGGGTCGACGTGGTGAACGGCGCAGACGGTTTACGACGCCGTTCCCCGCGCTTGATCTTGGTAATGGTAAACGCGGCCGTCTCCAGATCTTCGAGGATGGGTTTGACCGTCTCTTCATTGGAGAGCTCGGGATCCTGCTCGTCGATCTTTGCCAGCTTGGCAATGAAGGTGGACTTCATTTTTTCAGGCTGCAGCTCGGCATGAATGGACCAGTACTCCACCGGGACAAAGTTCTCGATCTCGCGCTCGCGCTCGACGATCAGCCGCAGCGCCACCGACTGGACGCGTCCCGCCGACAGACGGCTGCGTACCTTCTCCCACAGGATCGGGCTGATGCTGTAGCCCACCAGACGGTCCAGGATGCGGCGTGCCTGCTGGGCATCGACCAGGTCATTGTTGATGTGGCGCGGGTGTGCAAACGCCTCCTTGATGGCCGGCTCGGTGATCTCGTGAAAGACCACCCGCTTGGCTCGCTCCGGATCGATCTGTGCGGCCTCGAGCAGGTGCCACGAAATGGACTCTCCTTCGCGGTCCGGGTCGGTCGCCAGGAAGACCTCCTCCGCCTTTTGAGCGAGCTTTTTGATCTCCTTGACCACTTCCTTTTTCTCATTCGGGACGCGGTATTTCGGCGCGAAATTATTATTGATATCCACAGAGAGCTGTGACTTCAACAGGTCCCGCACATGCCCCACCGAGGCGCGCACGGTATATCCCTTGCCGAGGTAGCGACCCACCGTTTTCGCCTTGGCAGGGGACTCGACGATGACCAGCTTGCCATCCCGCTTTTCCACCTTTTCCGGCTTGGGGGGAGGGGTCATCCCTGCGTGGGCTTCCGTTCTTCCCATCTTATAAAGTTTTGTACCACAGACGGGGCAGGTACCAATCGTGACCGGCGATCCCTTGGCGTTGAAATCAGCCACGGGGTTTAGCATTTCACGCTTGGTCTTACACTTCATGCAATATGCTTCCATAATCAACCTTTATCCATGTCATTGCATGCTTTACGGCGGCTGTTCACCTGCAAGAGATGAGCCAGCCCAACTGCAAAGAAACCACTCAATGACAACGTTACAAGTAATTCTCCTGGTTATGTTTTTTCAGATGTTCGACCACATCACGGACTCGCTGTGACTGGTCCGTCTTACAGAGTAATAATACATCACCCGAATCCACGATCACAGTATCGTCCAGGCCAATGGTGACGATCAGACGCCCGTTGCTGCTCCCATAGACCAGTGTGTTGTGGGTGTCGATCATCAAATTCTGTGCGTTCACAGACACATTGCCGTCGTCGTCCGGGAACAGCACCTCGAACAGCGAGTCCCAGGAACCGACATCACTCCAGCCCAGTCCATCCGCAGGCAGGACCGCAACGCGTTCCGCTTTTTCCATGATGCCATAATCGATGGTCTGTGATTTGAGCCCCGGCCAGAGCGATTGGAGTGCCTGGTCCTGTTTCGGAGTATTCCAGGCATCCAGGATCTCACCGACCGTCGAGAAGAGCGCCGGCATCTGCCTCTCGATCTCCGCCAGGACCACATCTGCCTTCCAGACGAACATGCCGCTGTTCCAGGAATGTGTACCGGAACGGATCATCTGCTCTGCTGCTTCGTGATCCGGCTTCTCCCGAAACCGCTTGACCTGATATGCAGGATACTGATACTCGCCTTCCAAAGGCTCGCCCTGCTCGATATAACCATATCCCGTGGAGGGAGAAGTGGGTGTAATTCCCAGGGTGACCAGATACTCCTTCGAGGCCACCTGGAAGGCGGTGCGGATCAGATAGCGGAACAAATCCTTGTTGCGGATGAAATGATCGGCAGTCAAAATTGCCATCGCCGCCTGCGGATCGCGCTTTTTCAGGACAGCAGCCGCTAATGCTACCACAGAAGCTGTTCCGCGCGGCAGGGGCTCAATAATGTAATTTTCAACGGGGATCGCCGGCGCCTGGACCTGCATCTGGCGCGCCTGCTCGGCAACCGTCACCACGAGGATTCGTTCTGGTGGAAATAAATTCTCCAGGCGGTCCACCGTGCTCTGGAATAAAGTTTCCTGCCCCAGCAGAGGCAGCAACTGTTTCGGACTTTCCTTTCTGGAGACAGGCCACAAACGTGTCCCCCCACCTCCAGCCATAATGACCGCGTATGTATGTTCTACATCCATTTCCTCATCCTATACCGAATAATCAGATTGTTCCTCGCCGACCGCGACATAGTTCATGCCGCCCACCTGCCGGACCATCCCTTTCAGCTCCATCAGCACCAGGGCAGCAGATACTTTTTCGATGGGGAGCTCAGTCTGGTTGCGGATCTCGTCCACATGCAGAGGCTGCGGGCCGAGGATATTCATCAGGCGCGCCTCCGTTTCGTCGGCCGGGATCACTTTGCGTGCAGCCTGGTGTTCGCCCATGCGTCTTAGGTCCAGGGCCTGCATCAGGTCATTGATGCTCAAAAGAGGCAGGGCTCCCCGCTGGATCAGCTTGTTGGTGCCTTTGCTTTGAGGCGCCAGGATACTGCCTGGTACGGCAAAGACTTCGCGTCCCTGTTCGGCGGCGAATTCAGCGGTGATCAGTGCGCCGCTGGTCTCACCGGCTTCCACAACCACAATCGCCAATGATAACCCGGAAATGATCCGGTTCCGTGGAGGAAAATTGGTTGCGTCCGGCGGTGTACCCGGGGCATAGTCGCTGATGATGGCTCCGTTCTCCGCCATACGATCTGCAAGCTGGCGATGTTCCGGCGGGTAGATCTTGTCAACACCCGAGCCCAGCACCCCGATCGTTCTTCCGCCTGCCTTGAGGGCCGTCTGGTGGGCGATCGCGTCCACGCCGCGGGCGAGGCCTGAGACCACTGTGATCCCGTTCCCTGCCAGGTACGAAGCAAGCTCCTCGGTGATCTGCCGGCCGTAGGGCGTCACTTTGCGGGTCCCTACAATGGCCACCGCAAACAAATCTTCGGGCAGGTACTCTCCTCGCACGTACAATACCGGCGGCGGTTGTTCGATCTCCCTGAGGCGCTGTGGATAAGAGTCATCCTCCCAGGTCAGGATTTTAATACCCTGCGACTCGATCTTCGCCCAAACCTTTTCCAGGTCCACCTGGGTGCGCGCCTTGACGATCCGCTCGATCAGCTTCAGGCTCATGCCCGCTGCCGCCAGATCGGCCGGTGCGGCCTTCCAGGCAGCCTCCAACCCCCCGAAATGCTGGACCAGCGCCTGCATGCGGACCGCGCCGATGCCCTTGATCAGATTAAAGCCAACCCAGTATTTCTTCTCGTCCATACACAAACGAAAGACGGACGCGTTGCGCGTACCGCCTTACAAACCCTCGAGCAGGTGAACGCGCATTAAACGGCGGGCCGGGTCGACATCCAGGACAACCGAAGGGATGGCGGGCAGTAAAACCTCGCGGTCCGATTGGTCTCTTACCACATAGACATCATTCGCGCCCGTTTCCAGGATCTCCACCAGCTCTCCCAGCAATTGCCCGTTTTCATCCACGACCTGGAAGCCAAACAACTCGTGCTGGTAAATCTTCCCTTCCGGCAGCCGCGGCGCATCACTCGATTTGACATACACCCATTGGTTGCGAAGCTGTCCCGCCTCTTCGGGGGTATCGATCCCGTTGAACTTGATCAGCAGGCTTTGCTGATGCGGCCGGACGCTTGCAAGAGTCATCGCTTGGTGATCCTCACCAACGAGTAATTTGCGCCCGCTTTTCATCCGCTCGGGGAAGTCGGTGTGCAGATCCATGACCATCTCGCCATGCACACCGTGGGGGCGCCGGATGAATCCAACCGTCAAATATACAGGCTCGCCGTCTGGCGAGCCTGGGGTTTCTTTGTGTTCTGCCATTATTCCGGCTCTACCACATCGAGCGTGGCCTGCTTTCCTTCCCGTTCAGCCGCCACCCTCAACAGGGTCCGGATGGAATTGGCCACCTTGCCGCCCTTTCCGATCACGCGTCCCATATCATCCTTCGAGACGCTTAATTCAATGCGCACCCGGGAATTGCCTCCCGACTCACGCACCTGCACATCTTCCGGATGATCCACCAGCGCTTTCGCAATATACTCGATCAATTCTTTCATAAATGCTTCTTATTCCCCTCTCCCTGCGGGAGAGGGGCTAGGGGTGAGGGAATTACTTGGCCGTCTTCAAAGGCGCGCCGCGCTTGACTTCGGCTTCTTCTGCTTCCTTGACGAGGACATCAACAGCCTCGCCCTTCTTGAAGCGTTCGAAGCGCTCGAGCACACCGGCGCTCTTGAAGACCTGCGCCACCGATTCGGTCGGCTGGGCACCGTTCTTCATCCAGTGATAGGCCCGGTCTTCCTTGACATGGATTGTCGCAGGTTGTGTGCGGGGGTTGTAGAAACCCAGGATTTCCAAAAAACGACCATCGCGCGGGGCTTCTTTATCAGTTGCCACAATGCGGTACGTGGGTTGGCCTTTGAGACCAATACGACGTAAACGAATACGAACCATCTTCCTATTTCTCCTTGATGTATCCAATCGGACGCTGGCAACAATCGTGCCAGCCTTGATATTTTGCGTTTCAGGCAGGCATAGAGAGGTTGCGGAAAGGACGCATGCGGGCTGAAAGCACAGGCGGATATTTTACCAGAGAATCTAACGTGGAAGCGTAAATGAGATTTTCGTGCCCTTCCCGGTCTCGCTTTCCGCCCAAATTCTGCCGTCATGTGCCTCGACCAGATACTTGGCGATCGATAAGCCCAGTCCCATTCCCCCGGAATCGCTGGATTTGTAATAGCGATCAAAGATATGGGATAAATCGGAAGCAGGGATGCCCGGTCCACTGTCCTGGACAGAAATCGTTACGGTTCTTTCCTCACCGGCCCCGGATTCCGATAAACCAACCTTGACATCGCCTCCGGCGGGGGTGTAGCGCAATGCGTTGGCGAGGAGGTTGGTCAGGACCTCGCGGATCCGCAACGGATCGATCTGGACGGTCTCCACATCCGCAAGCTGGACCTGCAGCCGGATTTGCTTCTCCTGTGCCTGCGCCTCATACCCGGAAAGGACTTCCCGGATCAAAGGCGCCAGGTCGACAGGCTCGCGCTTAAGTTGCAGGGAACCACTTTCCGCCAGCGCCATGGTACGCAGATCGTCCACCAGGCGCGACAGAATGTGAGTTTCCTCCAGTATGGACCTGAGCCTCGTTTCATCGGCAGGATACAGGCCGTCGAGGATACCCTCCACATTCCCCTGGATCACCGTGATGGGCGTACGCAGCTCATGAGAGACATCGGCTAGCATATTTTTCCGCTGCTCATGGTGGCTCTGCAGGCGCTCTGCCATGGAATTGAATCCATGCAACAAAGAACGGGTTTCGGGCGAACCCATTTCCTCCACCCGCACAGAGTAGTCCCCTTCTGCGACCTTGTTCGAGGCCTCCACCAGCTCATCCAAAGGCCTGGACATGCGTCTGATATTTCTGGCCGCCAGAACGATCAACCCCAGCACAAGGAACAAAAACACGACCCCCACAGGGATAAGCCACGTGAGGGGCCGGGTGGGATCGCCTCCTCGCGCAAGCGCGCTGAAAACCAACCCTGCAAATAATCCGAAAACAACGATCAGGAATAAACTAACCAACAGAAACAGGCAGCCCAGCCTGAGGAAGAACGGATTATGCGGTCTGCGTCTCCACCGCCGGGGAGGCCATTCTTCATTTTCAGGCCACCAGGGCGGGCGATGTTCCCGGAAGTATTGCCTGCGCCACTCGGAACGGTAGGAAGAATGTTCATGCCACGAAGGTGGGTCAGCCTGGGAGGATTCGTCTTTATGTTCCATGAATTAATTGTGATTCTGAATATGTTTTTCGGTTGAACTTTTACTTTTCTCCGATATGGATGCTCTGGCGACCATTGGCTGTTTTTGCGTTTGAATATCTCAACCCTGCCTGGGCCAACAATTGTTTAAATTCCCGGGTACTATACATCTTTACATGTTCAGGTTCAGCGATCTTGATGATCTTATCCGCAAGCTTCATGACCCACGCATCAGCGGTTGGATCGAGAATATAGACCTTTCCGCCACTTCTTAAGAGCCGATACATTTCCTTGAGCGCCTTCTCGGCATGTAAATAGTGATGGAAGGAATTTGTGCAAATAATGATGTCGAAAAAATCACCCTCCAGGGAGATCGCCTCGACGTTGGCTTGCATAAAAAACAAATGATCTCTGCCGCTAAAATTAGCTTTGGCTTTTTCGATCATTTTGGGCGATAGATCGACGCCATAGAACAAACCCTGATCGCCTACCTGCATGGCAGCCTGTCCAACCGCCCAGCCGGTCCCACAACCAACATCCAGGAAATGGGCACCAGGCTGCATGTTTAATAATGAAATGACCTGGCTCTGGGCATTCCGTAAATAATCACTCTGCCAGCTCTTTTTATCCAGCGAGTCAGCCCACGTATCCCATTTCTCTTCATTCATTTTTAAATGTTTCGAATCGTCTTTCATCCCTGCTACTCTTTCGATACCGCTATTTGTCTGCAAACTTATAGCCAACGCCGTAAACCGTTAAGATGTATCTTGGCTCGCCGGTTTTGGCCTCGATTTTGCGGCGGATGTTTTTGATGTGGGCGTCGATGGCGCGTTCGTAAGATTCAAATGCAACACCATGGATGGCATCCAGCAGCTGTGCCCGGGTGAAGATCCGTCCAGGCTGCCGCGCCAGGGTGGCCAGCAGCTCAAATTCCGTGGGAGTCAATTCATCGATCTCACGCCTTTCGGCCGTGACACGCATGCGAGGCACATCGAGAGTCAGATCTGCGACACGGATCATCTCGGAGCCGGCACTGGCCGCGTTTTCGATCCGCCGGAAGACTACCCGGACCCGCGCAATCAACTCCTTGGGGCTGAACGGCTTGGTCATGTAATCATCTGCGCCGAGCTCGAGCCCGATTAGTTTATCCGATTCTTCCGAGCGGGCCGTCAGCATGATGATCGGCGCATTGGATGTTTTGCGAAACTCGCGGGTAAAGTCCAGCCCGTCGAGCTGCGGCAGCCCCAGGTCCAGGATGACCGCATCCGGTCTCTCCGTCTTCGCCAGCGACAGCGCCTTCTTCCCATCATACGCGACGATCACCCCAAACCCGGCGCGTTCCAGGTAATCGCGCACGAGCTGGGTGATCTTGGGTTCGTCGACCACAACCAGGATGGTTTTCATGGATATCCCATAGGGGACGGCAACTGCCGTGCCGTCCCCTACTGCATTATATTATTCTTTCTTTTCCTCAGGCGTCTCCCCGTGCGCCTTCTTGTGCCATTCCTCGAACATCGGCGAGACATCGCCATTCCAGCCCCGTCCATACGGTCCGTGATGCCGCCATCCCAGGCGTGGACCCCAGAAGAGAACACGGAAGGCATGAATGGCCAGGAAGAAGAGGAAGAGCGGAATCAGGATGCCGAAACAGCCAAAGCCAAATCCCCAGGGGCGATGGAAAGGCATGCCATAATAGGGATATGGGTACGGCGCGGGCACGGTCTGACCCGAAGGCGCCTGCACTGTGACCGGTGAGCCGTGGGCAAAGCCGGCCTGGTAGGCAAAGAAGGCAATGCCTGCAACCGCAGCAATCAGCACCAGCACTGAAAGAATGCGTAAACCAGTATTTCTGTTCATCATTTACTCCTTGGTTTGAATGTATGCCTGCAGTATAGAAGTCACTTGTGAATTGACTGTGAAGAGAGGAGGGATAAATCACGATTTTCGCCTTGACAGCCTAGAATGCCCGTTCTACACTCGTATCATCCCCACCAGGATGGCGCCCGGATTCCGGCACCCCAGGTAGAAGGGGTAGGATTGGAAAAGATGAATTTCAAAAAGCTGCATCAGGCAGAGGATGCTTTCTTTGACCGATACCCCGGTGGATTTGCCAATCCGGAGATGATTGCCATCCGAAAGAAGCATAATCTGGAGAAAATGTTCGAACTCACACAGGATTGCTTTCCAAAAAGGAATTTCAAGCTCCCCGATCTGATCGTTGAGAACCTCATCAAAGTGGTTACACGCTCCTCTTTGATCTCTGTTTTTGAAAAGCCGAAGTTTCGAGACTTTGTACACTCGCTCCCACCTGGTGACCGGCTGGTGCTTTCCAAAGGATTGGAGGAATTGCTTCACGGGGACCGGCATCCTGGATTTGAAACCATGCTAGCCGTTCTTAAGAGTGGAAAACTGGCGAAGTGGTCATTGATGACGGTCTGCCCGGCCTATTATCATCCGCAGGTTGAGGTTTTCATAAAACCGACGACCGCCAAGGACATCATTCAAACCTTTGAACTGGAAAATCTGCAGTACAAACCGGCTCCCACCTGGGACTTCTACGAGGAATACCGGGCTGCGATCAACAAAATGAAGACCATGGTCGACCCCGCCCTGGGGACATACAATATTGCCTTCACCGGATTTCTGATGCGGAGCATGAACATGCAATACAGGTAATGCAAAAAAATATTCAATGTTCCAGTGGAAAACAACATCACCTGGTAGTGCAGGAGCAGTAATATGAAAATGAAGGATCATATCCTCACAGCATTGAGGGAGCAATTTGACAGTTGAGAGAAATGCTGGCTGATTTGAATGAACAGAAAATTACAGCGCCTCATTTTGATCTCGACTGGTCCATCAAAGATGTAATGGCCCATTTATAGGCCTGGCTGCAGATTTCCATTGCTCGACTGGAGGCCGGGCTTCAGGACCAGGAGCCTGAATTTCCCGCCTGGATCGTAAACTTGATTGAGAATCGGGAGCAGGATGCAAATCGGGTTAATGCTTTAACCCTTGAAAAAAATGAAAAGCGCTGGGACGAGCGGTCTCAGAAAGGAACCTGCTGGATGGAGATCGATATCCCTGGCTGCACGAAGATCCCCACGCCTTTATTCTGATTGCATCCCATGACCATCGTCAGGAACATCTAGAAAAGTTGACCGCCTGGTTGCGGGATAATCAGAATTCGGCCTCTTCTTGGGAATAAACATAACGCACCCCGAATTTAATCTTTCGGTATTCTGGCCACCGATATATATTGAAAGAGCCGACCCAAAGTCGGGGTCGGCTCCTCTTTTTTCACCGTTACAGGTCCATCGCCAAAGATCGCTCACCACGGAGACACCAAGGCATGGAGCATTTCATTGTTTTTCTCAGTGTCTCCGTGTCTCTGTGGTTTATTCCTTAAGTTTGGGGGTAATCATGTTTGTTACCGAAATAACCTTCCCAATCCTTTTCCATCGGTCTTCTGCATCATCTTCATCAGTTTCTGCGTTTCCCGGAACTGCTTGATCAGGCGGTTGACATCCTGTACTTCCATGCCGCAACCGGCGGCAATTCTTCTACGGCGTGATGCATTCAGGATATCCGGATCGCGGCGTTCCTTGCGGGTCATCGAATTGATGATGGCTTCGGATTGCTTGAAGGTTCTCTCGATCTCTTTTGGATCGATCTGGCGGGCAGCCTGGCCGAGCTGACCGGGCAGCATGTCCATGAGCTGGCCAAGCGGACCCATCTTTTTCATCTGCTTCATTTGATCGAGCCAGTCCTCGAGCGTGAACTGGCCTTTCATCATCTTATCCGCAGTCTTCTGGGACTCCTGCTGGTCAAAAGCAGCCTCTGCTTTTTCGATCAGGCCGATCATGTCGCCCATGCCCAGGATGCGGGAAGACATACGAGCCGGATCAAAGACTTCGAGGGCATCGAGCTTTTCACCGGTACCCAGGAATTTGATCGGCACCCCGGTCACCGAGCGGATGGAGATCGCCGCGCCGCCGCGCGAGTCACCGTCCATTTTCGTCATCATCAGACCGGTAATGGAGACGTTATCCCGGAAACCCTGGGCGATGTTCAGTGCCTCCTGGCCGATCATGGAATCAACCACGAGCATGATCTCCACCGGCGGGACTTTCTCCACGATGGCTTTCAACTCATGCATCAGTTCCGCATCCAGCTGGGAGCGGCCGGCCGTATCCACGATCATGATGCCGTAGCCACCCTTCTCAGCTTTGTCAAAAGCGCGCTTCACAAGCTCCGGTGGTTTGATGTTGAGATCCGCCTCGACCGGGACATCGATCCGCTCGCCAAGCTGCTGCAGTTGGGTCACCGCAGCGGGGCGGTACGGATCCCCGGCGACCAGCATCACCCTCTCCCCCTTTGAGCGCAGCAGTCGCGCCAGCTTTCCCGCACCTGTCGTCTTCCCGGATCCCTGCAGGCCGACCATCATGATCACGTGCGGTCTGGGACCCCGCAGGTTCAGGGGAGCCGGTTCTCCGAGCGTTTGGATCAGCTCCTCATTGACGATCTTGATCACCTGCTGCCCGGGGTTCAAGGCCCTGGATACTTCGGCGCCAACGGCACGCTCACGAACCCGGGCGATGAATGACTTGACAACGCTGAAATGCACGTCAGCTTCGAGCAGGGCGAGGCGCACTTCGCGCATGGCCGCGTCCACATCCGCCTCGGAAAGTTTGCCGCGGCGCCGGAGCTGGTCAAATACCTGGTTGAGTCGATTGGTTAAATTTTCAAACATTATTAATATCCTTGGGAGTCGAGCAGCCTACGGCCCAAAGAAGCAGGCTTCCGGACTCCATGCAAAAAGCTTTGGAGCAGGCGAAGATTGTAGTGTGGAAGCAGATTGAGGTCAAGAGAGAACCGTTATGCTCATGCGTGGCTCTGACACGCCTGTAAATGTCGCAAATGTTTGCTTGACAATCCCCTTATCACCAAGTAAAATTCCGCACGCTTAACAACAAAATATCTGGCCGAGATAGCTCAGTTGGTAGAGCACGCGACTGAAAATCGCGGTGTCCACAGTTCGATTCTGTGTCTCGGCACTCTCGGCTGGAAGTTTTGCCGGAAACGCGGGCGTAGTACAGTGGTAGTACGTCTCCTTGCCAAGGAGAAGGTCGTGGGGGTACCCCCACATCTAGCCGAACACTGTTCTACAGAACAAAAGACCACCATCTATGGCGGTCTTTTTTGTTGTCTGTTGTGGGATGTCCGTCTCTCTCCGGCTGATCCAAAGATCGCAAAGTGATGCGTAGCATTGCCAATCTTTTAATGCTAATGAAGCAAGCAATACTCTTGCTATGAGTTGTGAAATGGGGACAATAGTGTTGCTCCACACAGAGTGTCCCTCACCCTGAGTGGAGCGTTTCTTTCCCAGCTGTTGCTAAAGACAAAGGACGACGCAAGAAGCGGTAGTATTTGTGGATGGCGAGATCTCAATTTTCATAATAGCGACGGATAGGGCAGCCATGTATACCAGTCTGTGACGCCCAGATACTTGCCCCATGCATCAACAAGTTCCTGGTCGTGGCTCGGTTGGTCCGGGATTTGCTCCAAGATCTCTACCAGTTTTTGCCCAGCCTTTTCAAAACCTTCCAGCCGGTAAGGATTGAACATTTCCGGCTTTCCGTATCTCTGGGACCAGTACAGTGCATGGGCCGCAGAAATGGATTGAGCCATCTGGAAAATCTTTCGGGGAGTTATTTGTGCGTATTCCGGTGAAATCGTCCACTGAATCCGGTGCATGCCGTCCAGCATTGAGTGGAGCAACGCTGGTGGAGGGATTATAAATCAAGTGGACGACATGGTGACCTGGGAGCGCAATCTTCGCTGGGACTCTCCGGTCAGGGAGAGGCGATAGGCGTTGTGAATGATGCGGTCGAGAATGGCATCTGCATGCGTGGGCGTGGCGAATTGGGAAAACCAATCGGGGACGGGGAGTTGCGAAGCGAG
>JBLMZU010000012.1:0-10688 GCA_050258995.1 Bacteroidota bacterium | reverse complement strand
CGGAGAATGGTGTCGAAGATAACAATGACACCATGCGCCCGCGTTACCTCGCTCAGCACATCCACCAGATCTGGCGGGCGGTTAATTTCAACTGGCCGGTCAAAGGCTATTTCCACTGGACACTGATCGACAACTTCGAATGGGAGCGCGGCTGGACCCAGCGCTTCGGGCTGTGGGCGCTCGACGAGAAGACCCAAAAGCGGACGAAGCGCCCCAGCGCAGACCTGTACGCGGAGATCTGCAAGGAGAACGGCCTGACCAGCGAGATGGTGCAGAAGTATTGCCCCGAAGTATTCGATAAGTTATTTCCCGTATAGCAGCCACCAGAAAATGGCACACGCATGACCCAGCTTTCCTCTCCTCAAGTTCTCTGCCGCCCAGCTGTAGAAAGCGACCGGGCAGACGTCTTCGAATTTTGCAAAGGCATCTGGGAAGGGGAGGATTACGTTCCCTATGTCTGGGATGACTGGTCCCGGGATCCAGACGGCGTGCTGGCCATTGCAGAATATGACGGGCACGCCATCGGCTGTTCGAAGGTCACCCGCATCGCCACAGGCCAATGGTGGCTGGAAGGCTTCCGCGTGGACCCGAAACACCAGGGCCTGAAAGTTGGCACGCACCTTCACCAGTATGTCACCAATTGGTGGCTTGAGCACGGCGAGGGCACGATCCGCTTGATGACGGATGCCGGCAACCTTGCCGTCCATCATTTGTGCGATAAAACGGGTTACACAAAAGTAAACGAAGTGTGCGGATACCGGGCCCTCCCACTGGATGAACCCGCCGTCAACTTTACCCCGGCGACCGATATGGAGCTGGCAGCCGGTTTTGCGATGGAGAGCGAATCGATCCAAACCACCGGTGGGCTCATCGATCTCGGCTGGCGGATCTGCACACCCAGCCCGGAAGTGTTTCAAGTTTATTCGGGCAGGAATGCAGATTATGCCCACTCCTTTTACTGGTGGCAGGAACGGCAGGGATTGTTCAGCGCCTGGGAAGATGAAGAGGAGGGGAGAAGAACGTTGTTCCTCGGCGCGGTCGCCACCACCTTAATCAACATGCCCGACCTCCTCACCGACATTCGCAGATTTGCCGCGGACAAACAGTTTGATTTCGTTTTCCAGATTGCATTCGACATGCCACAGGTCGTATCTCCGCTGTTGGAAGCCGGTTTCGAGAAGCGCTGGAAGCGCAGCAATGCGTTCGTGTTTGAGAGGACACATCCACGTACGCAGAAGGCAGTGGGCGGAAAACAATAGACAGGAACGACATCCAGAAGGTCACAGAACGCCGGATCGATCTCCTGCGTGAGTGCATTCATGAGCGGGGAATGGAGCACCATTCCGTCCGGGAATATTCATGGACGATTGCTGAAATGCTGGCCGGGCTCTTTTAAATAAGGACAGCCTCTCCGGGAGAGGCTGTCCGCAAAACATAAAACTCTTATCTGCCGATCAATGTAAAGATGGCAACACCCAGTGCAAGCAACCCCAGGATGATGGCGGGAATTGCCAGGCCAAGGGCGGACAGGCCATAGAAAAGAAAGAACAGGATCAAGCACCAGGTCGCAATCGAATTCGGGAATCTCATTTTCCTTCTCCTTAAGAAATTTTGGCGGGCCTACATGGACCTTCTGCTTTAAGAAACGATGGTTCGCGGAAACTGTTGCGCAAAACTATGCAGGCCAGGGGTGGTAGAATTATTCCCTATGTCTGTAACCGCCCCTCTTGAATTCTCAATGCAGCGTACGCTCACCACAGACCGCACAAGCCCGGTACGCTGGGTCTGGTCGCACGTCCGTCCGCACTGGTGGATCATGCTGCTGATGGTGGCAGGCGCGATTGGGAATGCCGCGCTCGCGGCAGTGGTACCTGTATTGACCGGGGACGCGTTCAATGCCATGCTCAAGCCGATCCCCGATACAAGCGTGCTGATGCCGCTGGCGATGACGATCGCCATCACCCAGGTGATCCGGGGTGCCCTGCAGCTGGCGCGCAACTTCGGCGCGGAGCTGCTCGCCCAAAAATTGGAGCGCTCCGTGCGCGACGAGCTCTATCTCTCGCTCCTTGGGAAGAGCATGACCTTTCACAACCTGCAGCCGGTCGGGGATACGATGGCACGGGCCACCAACGACGTGCGCGAAGTGAACTACATGTTCAGCCCGGGGGTCAACCTGGTGGTGGGATCCTTCATCTTTTTGTTGATGCCGATCTTCGTGGCACCCCGCTATCATCCATCCCTCATCCTTGTGCCGCTGGTGTACATCATCCTTTATTTCATAACGCTCATCCGTTATTTGAAAACGCTCGAGCCGGTGACGGATGAGGTCCGCGCCACGTTCGGGGAGATGAACACGCACCTGACCGAGTCGCTGGACGGCGTGGAAGTGGTCAAGGGCGCCTCGCAGGAGAACGCCGAGGTAGACCGCTTTGTGATGAATGCCAGCCGCGTCCGGGATGCATTCGTGCACCAGGGCGACCTGGAAGGACGCTACATTGCCATGGCTTTGCTCGGGGCCGCCTACGCCTTTGGTCTGTTCCAGGCGCTGCTGCTGTTCCGCGCCGGAGAGATCAACACCGGGGATGTGGTCGCTTATTTTGGGCTGTTGCTGCTGCTCGGCTTTCCAACCTATGTCTCCACCTTTGCCTACTCCCAGATCTCTCTGGGGATGTCGAGTGCACGTCGCATATTGGAACTGATCCAGCGCGAAAATAACCTGGACCAGAACGCGGAGGGATACACAGGTGCGATGAAAGGCGAAGTGGAGTTTCGGGATGTAAGCTTTTCATACAAGGAGGAGATGGAAGAGACCGGGTCTCCTCATGAAAATCAACCTCCACGAACGTCGCATGACGAAGTGTTGGAGAACATCTCCTTCAAAGTAAGAGCCGGACAAACGGTTGCAATCGTGGGGCAGACCGGCGCCGGAAAGACGTCGCTGGTCAAGCTGATCAACCGCACCTATGATGCCACCCAGGGACAGGTCCTGGTGGACGGCGTGAATGTGCGCGATTGGAATCTTGCCTCCCTGCGCTCACAGGTTTCGATGATCGAGCAGGATATCTTCCTGTTCTCCCGGACGGTCAGCGATAACATTGCATTTGGAAAACCGGAGGCCACGCGCCAGGAAGTCGAAGCCGCGGCAAAGTTCGCACAGGCGGACGATTTCATCCAGGGCTTTGACCAGGGCTATGACACCATCGTCGGCGAGAGAGGCGTCACACTCTCGGGCGGACAGCGCCAGCGCCTCGCCCTGGGACGAGCCTTCCTGACCGACCCGCACATCCTGATCCTCGACGACTCCACCTCCGCCATAGACTCGGCCACCGAGGACCGCATCCAGCGCGCGATTGCCAACGCGGCCCGCGGACGGACGACCTTCATCATCACCCACCGCCTGTCCCAGATCCGCTGGGCAGATCTGATCATCGTCCTGCGTAAGGGAAGGATCGCCGCCATCGGTACGCATGAGGAACTGATGAAAACATCCGAGGCGTATTCGAGGATATTTAGAGAGTAGAGAGGAGAGAATAGAGAGTGGATGATTCGTTACTGCCTGAAATCTGTGCAGCTCGCTAATCATGCATCCTCCTTCAACCATTTATGGGTTTCTTTGCCGGACTGAATGACGAAAAATACGACCGCCAGTACACCGACCGCGAGCTGACCAATCGCATCTTCGATTTCTTCAAGCCGCAGAAGGCCCGGCTGGCATGGACGACCGTTTTTGTCGTTGGCTATGCCGCGCTCGGTGCAGCCCTGCCCGTTCTCGTCGGGAAAATGGTGGATGGTCTCCAAAACCAGCCCACGCTCCAGGCGATCACACTCGTGAGCCTGGCCGTCCTGGTCATTGGCATCGGCCTGTGGGGACTGAACTGGGCGCGGCGCAGTTTTGTGATACGCGCGGTGGGCGATGGTGTGCTCGACCTGCGTACGCGCGCCTTTCGGGCCGCTGCAGAACATGACCTTTCCTTTTACGACCAGTTTTCCTCCGGGCGCATTGTCTCGCGCATCACCTCCGACACCAACGATTTCGGCCAGCTAATCATCATCATCACGGATGTCACCGCCCAGATCGTCTCCGCGATCTTCCTCGGCGTGGTGCTCTTCCGTACCGACGTAAAGCTCACACTGATGCTGCTGGCCTTTCTGCCGATCGTTTTTCTGGTGGCCTCCGGCTTCCGGGCCCTGGCCCGGCGGGTGACCAAGCGTGGCATGAAAGCCATGGCGAATGTCAACGCCACGGTCAAGGAGACCATCAGCGGCATCTCGATCGCCAAGAACTTCCGCCAGGAGGAGAGCATCTTCAAGTCGTTCGACGAGTCGAACCAGCAGTCGTACCAGGTCAACGTGCAGCGTGGTTTTGTGCTCTCGCTGGTCTTCCCCACGCTCAACGCGCTGGGCGGAATCTTTACAGGCGTCCTTGTTTACGTGGGCGGAATGAGCGTCGCTGCAGGCATTGTGACGGCCGGCGCATGGTATCTTTTTATCATCAGCCTCGACCAGTTTTTCTTCCCGGTGTTGAACCTGTCTGCCTTCACGGCCCAGATCCAGTCGGGCCTGTCTGCTGCAGAGCGTGTCTTTGCCCTGATCGACGCCGACCCGAATGTGGTCCAGATCGAAAAGCGGGACGTTCCTCCTCTGAAGGGGGAAATACGGTTTGAGCATCTTGATTTCCGCTACACCGACAACGAGCCGATTCTGACCGATTTCAACCTGGCCATTCGTTCGGGAGAGAATATTGCCTTTGTGGGGCATACGGGTGCGGGGAAATCATCCATTGCGAAATTGATCGCCCGCTTCTATGAGTTTCAGGGGGGCCGTCTGCTGGTGGATGGACAGGACATCCGCACGCTGGACCTGGCAAAATACCGCCGTCAGCTCGGGATCGTGTCGCAGGTCCCATTCCTGTTCTCAGGGACCGTGGCAGATAACATCCGCTACGCCGCGCTGCACGCCACGGATGCCGAGATGTTATCCATGGCGCGCAAGATAGGGGAGGGCGAATGGCTGGAAACGCTTCCGAACGGGATCGAGACCGAGGTCGGCGAGCGAGGCGCGCGCCTCTCGATGGGGCAGCGCCAGCTCGTGGCCCTGATGCGCGTCCTGATGCAGAAACCCGCCATCTTCATCCTGGACGAAGCCACAGCCAGCGTGGACCCGTTCACGGAGTGGCAGATCCAGCAGGCCCTGAATTTGATCCTGAAGAATGCGACCAGCATTTTGATCGCCCACCGCCTATCCACGGTGAAGGCTGCCGACCGGATCATCGTCATGGAAAAGGGGGGCATCATCCAGGAGGGCACCCACGACGGCCTGCTGGCCCAGCCGGACGGGCATTACGCCATGCTCTACAACACCTACTTCCGGCACCAGTCCATCGACTACCGGCCCGCCGGGCTGGATGAGCTCCTGGCGTACAAACCAGGTGCGGAAGTTGCTTCAGATGAACAGGGTGATGATTGATTTGTCTCTCAGTGGATTGAAGTGATTGCCTGGCGTGCCATTCCCCAAAAATATACAATAAGTTCCAGCGCTCAACAATTTTGCCGTTCTGCAAGAAGTTCCAGCGCGGCCTGCACGACGGTCTCCGGGGTCACCAGCCGCAAACAATGATGATGTCCCATCGGGCAGATGCTTTTATAACAATATTTGCAGGGGACATCGTGATAAAGCGTCCGGTGAGGGACCATCCATGGCGTGTGCTGCGGGTTGGTCAGGGCATAAAGATCAACGACCGGCGTGTCGAGAGCGGCCGCCATATGCACCGGGCCGGTATTATTCGAGATCAGAAGAGGCGCCCTGGATATCAATGCCGCGAGCTCGTCGAGCGCCAGCCCGCCGGCCAGGGAAAACGAATCGGCCTGCATTTTTTCACGGATGGATTCGATCAAATCCCTCTCCGGCCCGTTCCCGGTAAAGAGGATCTGCAGCTTATGGTTTGAAGCGAGCCGTTGTGCCACAATGGCAAAGCTTTCCGGTGGATACCGGCGCGAAGGGGCGGTTGAGCCCGGATGCACGACAGCCCACGGTCTATTTACATCCAAACCGATTTGTTTCAGGCGGGTACGGATTTTTTCATGCGCGGTGTGCGGCACCTGCAGCGATAGGCGCTCATTTTCCGTTCGGATGCCGGCTGCAGCAACCAGGTCCAACTGGCGCCGGACCTCATGCCGGATATCCTGTTGACCAAAGTTGTCGATCTCATGCACCCAGTCGGTTAAAAGATAATAGGGGTTCTCGCGGCAATGTGCCAGCCGCAGAGGAACTCCTGCCATGAACACAAGGAGGGCGGCAGGTAGAGGGCTCTGGCTGAAGGTGGTAAAAATGACCGCCGCATCAAAACCTCTCTGCTGGACGCGATCGATCATTCGAAATTCCATGAAGCTGTCGGCTGGAGGCGCGCTGGCCTTCATCCAGGGCGGATCATAGACCATGGTTTCATCCACCTCGGAAATGAGCGGAGCAACAGCAGCCCCGGATCTTGAGGTCAGCAGTGTGATCCTTCTTCCCGGTTGACCCTCCTTCAATGCACGCAGAGCCGGCGTAGTCATCAGGACATCGCCAAGGGAATCCAGCCGGATGCACAGAATGTTCTTCGCCCTCTGCCATTTCCTTCCATCGCTCATGAGTTGATTCAACCGGTTCCCTGCAGATCACGGATGAGGAGATGGCGGATCTTTTCGATCACGCTGCTGGTCGAATAGTTCTCAAGATAGGGAAGAATTTCGACCCGCCCGCCCAGCTCATCCACCAGGCTGGCTTCGGGAAGCGTCTCACGGGTATAGTCTCCCCCTTTCACAAAAATATCCGGACGAATCGTGCGGATCAGTTCGTGAGGTGTGTCGCTGTCGAACGGGACGATGTGATCAACGCAGCTCAGCGCAGCCAGCACCTGCTCGCGATCTTCGAGGGAATTGATCGGCCGGTCCGGCCCCTTGAGGTTGCGAATGCTGAGGTCCGAATTCAAGCCAAGGATGAGGATATCGCCGAGGGCCTTGGCCCGGTTAAGGTAGGCGATGTGGCCGCGGTGCAGGATATCGAAGCAGCCGTTGGTGAACACAATTTTGCGCCCTGCACGCCGGTAGGACTCTGCCCGCAGCGCCAGTTGAAAGACATTCTGGATCACCTTCTCGTCCGCCGAGAAATATTCCTTCAGCTCATCGGCAGAACAGACCGATGTACCGTTCTTGGAAACGACGATGGACGCGGCGGCCGAGGCGATCTCGGCGGCATGCTCCACATGGGCACCTGATGCGAGGCTGACCGCCAGGGCACTGACAAACGTATCCCCCGCGCCGGCTGCCTTGGAGCCCGGCTGGGGTTTTGCATACGTGCGATAGGGGGTATTATCCTCCCTGTGAAAGACCAGGGCACCGTCCTGGTCGAGGGTGATGGCGGCGACCTGCGCGCCGGTCAATTCCAAAGCCTGCCGGCCCTGCTCCGTGATCTGCTGGATCCGTTCCGCCTTATCCTGGACTTTTCTCAACCCGAGCAGATTGAGTGCTTCATCATAGTTGGATTTAATGGCAGTGACATTCAGTTTGCGATACACCTGCAGACGCTTTGAGTCGACCACGATCAGCCGGGGATACTTTCCCTGCAGGTATTCCAGCACTTCGAGGACACGGGGCGTGAGAATGCCGTAGTTGTAGTCTGAAATGACCAGGCCATCACATTCCTTGAAAAGCACTTTGAGCCGCTCGATCAGCCGCGTCTCGCTCTCGAAATCCAGAGACATCGTGGAGCCCTGGTCGAAACGGACAACAATCTGCGATCCCGCCAGGATGCGCTGCTTGGCCAGAGTCCGCCTGCCGGGCACGCGCAGAAGATGGGCCGGGGAAACCTGTTTTTCTTCCAGCGCATCCACCAGCCTGGACCCTGTCTCATCCTCCCCGACTGCCGACAGAAATATAACTTCCGCGCCCAGGCTGCGCAAATTGACCGCGGTGTTGGCCGCGCCCCCAGGCACGTGGACGGTGATTTGAATATCGACAACCGGAACGGGCGCTTCCTGGCACAGTCGCTGCGAGGTCCCCTGCAAATAACTGTCCAGCATGGCTTCACCCATTACAAGTAATTTTCGTTTGGAAAATGCTTCAATCGTATCCAGTAGATCAGTTTTCCTTTTCACCATGACTCAAATCCTGTTCAAGGAGGCTCTGCCTGGTGATGGTCAATGCCGCCTCATATAAGTTTTTCACAATAAATCCCGGCTGGCGCAGAGAGGTCAAGTCCCATTCGGTCTCGTTGCCATTGTCGATCAGCACAGTCCGGCAGCCAGCGCGGTTGCCTGCTTCCACATCGTTCAGAATGTCGCCCACCAGCCAGGAGCAAGCCAGGTCGACGCGGTGTTCCCGCGCCGCCTTGTGGATCAGGCCAGGCTGCGGCTTTCGGCAGGAACACTCGATGGCATACTGCGGTACCCTGCCCTGGGGATGATGCGGGCAATGGTAGAAGCCATCCAGGTGTATGCCGGCCGGTAAAAGCAATTCCTGCAGTCTTTTCTTAACAGGTATCAGCGCCTGTTCATCGAAATATCCACGGGCGATCCCGGACTGGTTGGTGACAACGATCAGCCGGTATCCTTCCTTCTGGAGCAGGCGCAGTCCTTCCAGGGCGCCTTCCGATAGCTGGATGAGGTCGGGGTCGACGTTGTAAGGGATGTCTTCGACGAGCGTCCCATCCTTATCCAGGAATACCGCTTTCGAAGTCATGCCTACGGCCAAGAGCTCTCCCGCATCGGGATCACCATGACCTCGGGTATCACCGTTTCTGCCGGCTGGCTCAGCACAAAGCGGACTGTCTCGGCGACGTTGGCCGGATCCTGCAGGGTGCTTACATCGATATCTGCAAAGCGGTCCAGCAGGAAGGGAGTACGCATCCCTCCGGCGATGACCGCTGTCACTTTCACACCATGCGGACGCGCCTCTGTATGCAGGGCATGGCTCAAACCGAGCAGGCCCCATTTACTGGCATGATAGGCGGCCGCGTTTGGCCAGGCGCGCTTGGCCGCCGTGGAGACAATATTGATAATATGGCCCTGGCCCTGTTTTCTCATCAAGGGCATGACCTGCTGCGAGAGCAGGAAGGGCGCGCGCAGGTTGGTTGCCATGATGCGGTCCCATTCTTCGATGGAGAGTTCCTCCACCGAGACGGTCTTGTCGATGGCGGCGTTATTGACCAGCACGTCCAAACGCCCAAATTCCGACTCAATGTTCCGGATCGCCTTCTTCACCTGGGTTTCGTCACATATATCTAAAGCGAGTCCGCAAGCCTTGACCCCCTTGCTGCTCAATTCATCAGCCAAAGCCTCGGCCTTGTCCTTGCGGATATCCGCCACCGTCACAACGGCCCCCTCCCGGTTGAGAACTTTGCAGATTGCCGCTCCCAGGCCACCGGCCCCGCCGGTCACAAGGGAAATTTTTCCTTCCAGGGTAGAGACTGTCATTTTGGGCTCCTGTTATCATGGATTGAAAATAACCGTGAATAGGCCGGGATCTTTTCGCTGTTCTTTTCCAGGGAACACTGCTCCACGGGCAGCGCCGCTGCAACGGATTCCGTATGGATATCCCTTTCCACCAATTCGCAAAGAAGATGCAGGACCAGGATCTGAACCTCTTGAATACGCGGTGTGCTCCAGGCCGGGACGATGATGGACAAGTCTGCCAGGTTTCCCAGCTCCCCTCCATCTCCACCGAGCAAAGCCAGGCATTTGATTCCCCTCTCGCGGGCCAGGCTGAAGGCTTCAATGATATTCTTCGACCGTCCACTGGTGCTGATGCCCACCAGGAGATCGCCCGGATTTCCTAGTGCCTCCACCTGCCGGGCAAAAATCTTTTCAAAGCCAACGTCATTCGACCAGGCGGTGAGAAAGGCAGTGTCTGCGGTCAGGGACAGGACAGGCAATCCCTGCCGGTTTTCCAGCAGGAAGCGGCCCACCAATTCTGCAGCGAAATGCTGTGCATCGGCCGCACTTCCGCCGTTACCGCACACCATGACCTTGCTGCCGTGCACAAGGCAATCGGTCAGCATTTTCGATGCATCCAGGATCGAATCGCTCAGCACATCCATGCTGTGCTGAAGGACCTCGATGGCAGATTCAAAACCCTGGGAGATGATGGCCGACTCTTCCAATCGTTTCGCGGACTTGCAGCCCGTATCTGCCGCGACCGGAGTCTTGCCTGCCAGGAGCTCTTCGTAATAAGTGGCCATCCTCTCGCCCACCTTCTGCCAGGTGAAGAGCTCATTGACACGCTTCAACGACTGCTGGCCGAAACGCTTCAGTTTGTCAGGATTTCTATAGAGCTCGAGCAAACACTTTGCGACAGCATTCGAATCTTTTGCAGGTATCAGGTAGCCCGTCTCGCCGTCGACCACCGTATGCTTGATCCCGCCCACGTTCGCGCCGATGACGGGCGTGCCACACGCCATTGCTTCCACCGGCGTAATGCCGAACGGCTCATACCAGGGCGTGGAGATGAACACGTCGGCCGCGCTGAAGTAATACTTGATCTCCTGGCGACCGCGGCGGCCGGCAAAGATCACGCGGTCGAGGACCTTTTCCTCACGGGCAATCTGCTGCAGCCGGCCAATCTCCGGTGTGATGGAGGGGTCCGGCTCGCGCGACCCGCCGCCGACAATCACCATGCGGGCGGCGATATTTCCTTCGCGTACCATGCGGGCAA
>JBLMZU010000011.1:0-3277 GCA_050258995.1 Bacteroidota bacterium | reverse complement strand
TGACGTAGCCCAGCGAATCCAGGTGGGAGAAGCGCAGCCAGGCCGCCAGCAGCAGGATGGCGGTGATGCCGGCAATCTCCAGGATCCGCTCACGGGAGACCCGCAGGGAAAGTTTTTCCTTACGATCTAAAGTTGGTTCATTCTGTGCAATGGAGCTCATGTGTTTTCTCTCAAAAAGATTTCGGTAAAGGACAAAAAACATCCCATAAGTATTGTGGCATGTGCTGACACCGATCAGGCGGAAAAGTCTCACTCATAGCGCAGCGCTTCGATCGGATGCAGATGCCCGATGAGCTGTCTGGCTTCGACGGTATCGCCCATCTTCGCATCCAGATTGCTGATCTGTCCGCTGGTGCCGAAGCCAAAGGATCCATCGGCGCCGGCGATCAGCATCCCGGTGCCGCTGGCGGAGACGGTCAGATCGCCCGGGCGGACGACCGTAGTCTGGGTTTGCGCTCCTACTGTCGTTCGCGAGGCTGAAAGGATCTTTGAATAATAGAAATATCCGCCAAGAACGCCAATCAGCGCGATTACTGTAATGATCCAGAGAGTTTTACGTTTAACAGAGGTGAATGAACTTTCTTCTTTAGGTGTCAATGGTACAGACCTTTTGATCGGTGTTTGTAACTTTTTTCACCTAAAGTATAGGATCCGGGTGTAGGGAAACTGTCACGAAATTGTGAAGAGATTGTGTGTATTGGGAGAGGAAATATGAATTGTAAAATCCATATGTCTGCACGAAAGTTTTACGCATGTAACAAATTCGTTCAATTAAGGCCTTGATTCTCGACTATTTTTAACTTACAATAGCGGGCACTTACATCGTACTGGGCAGGATAAAAACTCGTTTAAAGAGGAGAGAGCTGTGAACGAGAACCGTATCAAGCAGGTACTTGAAATTGAAAGACAGGCACAGGAGCTTCATAGTCAGGCGCTGACGGAGGCCCAGCAGCTTCCCGCGCAGGCCGAGCAGGAAGCCCAGGAGATCGTGAATAAAGCGCGTGCTGACGCCCAGGAGGAGGCCCGCCAGATCGTGGCCAAAGCCAGGGCCGAAGACGAAGTCGCGCGGATCCTGGCCGAGGCGGAGGAAAAGAACCGCCAGCAGGAAACCACGGCCATGAGCAATTTCGACCGTGCTGTCAATTACATTCTCGATCGCGTCGCCGGTAGAGAGTAGCGCATGGCAAACGGCGTTTCCGGATATGCGGCGATCAGCGCCCGGGTACGGGCCATGTACTCCAGCCTGCTCAGTCCGCAAGATTTCGCCAGACTCAGCGACTCTCCCGATTTTCCAACCCTTATCGCACAACTAAAGACGACAGCCTATGGTCCCTACCTGGAAAGCTTGAAGGAGAAGGACCTGACGCCGCAGAAGGTGGACTCGCAAATAAAAGGCCGGCTGGCCGACTCTTACGCAAGCGTCATTCAGATGGCGCCCCAGCATGCAAAACCCATCCTGAAACAGATGTATCGATATTTTGAAGTCGAGAATATCAAAGCCATATTGCGTGGCATTCTCACCAACTCCAGCTGGGAGCGGATCGGCGAGATCCTCTTCCCGATGGGTTCGATGAGCGTGCTGCCGGCCCAGGCGATGGTCGAGTCGGGGAGTGTTGGCAGTGCCATCGAGCTGCTGCAGGGTACGATGTATTACGAACCCCTTTCCTTTGCGATGAAGCGCTTCAGCTCCGAGCAAAACCTTTTTCCGCTCGAGGTGGCACTGGATCTGTTTTACTGGCGCCAGTTATGGGCCGAGGCTAAAAAGCTCCAGGGCCAGGACCGGGAACAGGCGTCAAGGATCATTGGCTCGCTGATGGATGTGAACAACCTGATGTGGGTCATCCGCTACAAGGTGTACTACCAGCTCTCGGAAGAGGAGATCATCAACTATACCCTTCCGTTCGGCTACCGGGTCCGGGATGAGGACGTCCGCTCGATCGCCGCGGGGGCCGATCTTGGCTCCGTGGTGGGGCGCGTCTTCCCGGGCATCCCCGACCTGAATACCCTGCTCGAGAACCCCCGTGTGGGCCTTCCCCAGCTGGAGATCCTCCTGAAAAGACGACTGATGCAGCAATGCCTGGCTGCATTTACCGGCAACCCATTTCATATTGGCATCCCGCTGGCGTTCCTGATCCTGAGCCAGCTCGAGATCGAAGACCTGACCGTGTTGATCGAAGCCAAATCCTCCCAAATGGCGGAGGAGGAATATAGTCATTATCTGTTGAGGGCCATCGAAGCATAAGCCAAGCTCATTTCAGCATCACAGCCTGCATTGATCCAATCCTGATAGAGGTTTATCTATCCTTACGAAGTGCCGCAAAGGGCGGCAGGTAGACAGGAGAATAAATGTTATTTCCGCGAGAGATGACCGAGATCGAGTTGATCGTTCCGTCCAAGGATCTTCTGGCAGTGACAGAGGTTTTGAGCGGCTACGGGGTATTCCACCAGACGGACAGCAGTTATCCGGGCGTGGCGTCCGGGTCTGCGAATACCTGGCAGGAAACGGCCTCTCAATATTCCGCGCTGGAACGTCGCATCCAGGTTGTGATGCAATCGCTCGGGATTGAGGAAGGAGCACCTCCCAAATCCAGCTCGGAGGGCCTGACCGATCTGGGCACGCTTCGGCCGGCCGTGGAAAGGACCGAGGAAGAGGTCCGGCGGATCAGCGATGAACTTAACGAAAACCGCAAACGGGTGGAACAGCTCGAAAGCACCCTGCACCAGCTCGAGCCGGTGGAGGATATCGATCTTGACATCAGCTCGCTGGGGGGCTCCCAGTACATGTTCTCGATGCTGGGGCTTCTCCCCGCCGCGAACATGGACCGTCTCGAGACCAGCCTGGCGCGCGTCCCGCACGTTTTACTCCCACTGCGCAGCGACCCGGGCAAGAATGTCGTCTGGCTGGCCGGGACAAAATCCAACGCTGACGTTCTGGAGCGCGCCGCCCGCAGCGCCTACCTCGACCCGCTGAGTCTGCCCACCGAATACCAGGGGACACCGGGCAACATCATCCAGTCCCTTCGAAACACGATCGAAATGGCAAAACGCAGGATCAATGAATTGCAGGATGCCCTTGCCCGCCTGGCTGACGAGCGCCGCAAGGAGCTGCACGACCTGTTCTGGCAGGCACATACCAGCCGTGTTTTGTCCGATGCCATCGTCCGCTTTGGACAGCTTCGCCACACCTACGTGGTCACGGGTTGGGTCCCTCTTGACAAACTGGATGATCTCACCCACCGCCTAAAGCAGGCTTCGCCCGAGATTTTGATCGAGAGCC
>JBLMZU010000010.1:0-9926 GCA_050258995.1 Bacteroidota bacterium | reverse complement strand
GTCCTGGAGCAGGTCCGACAGGGCTGTTGCGAGAATCAACATGGCCCCCCAGGCGATCGATCCGAACAGACCGCCATGCGGGGATCGCAGCGTCAGCTGCAGCAGGTAATGATCGAGGATCCATTGATAGATCACCAGCATGCCAAATCCAATTCCCCAGCGCCAGGCTGAGGAGAGACGGATGACGATCAATGTGATCAGTCCTGCCATGCCGATGGCTTGAAGTACACCCCATTCGACTACTCCGGGCGTGTAGCCCAGAACGGTCCCCGCGGAACTGATGATCGCTCCCATGCCCAGGATGGCAAAATAGCGTGTGATGAACTGGCTGTAGGCTTTCAGAGGTCCATCGCGTTCAAGTTTGCGCAGGAAGGAGGCCCGGTAGGTCAGCCCGATGGCAAAAATAAAAAACGGAGCAATGAAGTCGATTACGGTCAGCCCGATATCCGGCGCATGCTTCAACCAGGCCGGGATCGTGTGGATCCCTGTCATAAAATTTGCCAGGACCATTGTCAGGATGGCGACTCCCCTGAAAATATCAATGGAGGAGATTCTTTTAACCTGCACATTGAAATTATACGCCTCTGTCGCTCGAATGGCCTTGTATACTTTTAAAAGAACAAGCCCGTTCTTTGAAAAACGGGCTTGTGACATTCCGGATGAATACTACATCCCGGCCATCCAGGCGAGTCCGACCGTGCCTGGACCGGTATTGGCTCCAACCGCCGGGCTGACCGCGGCGAAGACAGAGTCGACCGGTTTCACCAGGGCTGTGATCTTTTCGAGCGTGACCCGGGCGTCTGCTTCGGAATCTGCATGCAGCGTCGCCATCCGGACCGGGGATTTTCCGGCGCACCTTTCCGCGACGAGCTCGACGATTCGATCGAGCGCCTTGCCCTTGGTACGGACACGTTCGACAGGTTCCACCCGTCCGCCTGTCACCTCGAGGATGGGCTTGAGGTTCAACGCCGTTCCCAGGAAACGCTGGGCGCCGCCAATGCGTCCGCCGCGGTGCAGGAATTCGAGCGTTTCCACGGTCAGGTAGACCCCCACATACTCGCGTCCCTTTTCGGCGAGGGCTTTGCAGTCTGCGAGCGAGGCGCCATCCAGGGCGGCCTTTGCAACTTCCAGAACGATAAAACCCATCGCCATGGCGGTCGTGCGGGAATCGACAAAATCCACTTTTTCCTTGCCGCTTTTCAATTCTTCCCGGGCCAGCTGGGCCGACTGCCAGGTTCCGGACAATTTTTCAGAGAGAAAGATGCCAAGCACATCATATCCCTGCTCGATGAGAGTGTTGTAGGCGTTGTACATGTTCACGACCGAAACCTGGGAGGTGGAAGGCATGACTTTGGCAGTCCGCAGGCGGGTATAGAACTGTTCCGGCGTGATGGTGACATCGTCTTCATAGGTCTGACCCTCCCAGATCACCACCTGAGGAACGACTGTAATGGGATATTTTCCCCGGATATCCCTGGGGATATAGGACGTGCTGTCTGTGACAAGCGCAACTTTGGACATGTCTACTCTCCTTGATTTGGGGGGGATTCTCTTTTACCTGGCTTTATTAACCCCGGCATAGGGCGCTAGGATACGAATTGTTAGGTATAATACTCCAGCATAAATTAGATTGATCGTAGCATCGAGGAGCCTGCTTTGGCCTTTAACCCGATAAATTGGCTTTTGGGCCTTTTTTCATTAGATATTGCAATTGACCTGGGGACCGCGAACACACTCGTAAATGTGCGGGGCAAGGGCATCGTTATTAACGAACCCTCCTGGGTGACGATTGATAAAAGACTTCGTCAACCTCTGGCGATCGGATTGGAAGCCAAGGAGATGATGGGGCGCACACCCGGCAATGTGGCGGTTATCCGCCCGCTCCGGGATGGCGTGATCTCCGAGTTCGATATCACCCAGATTATGCTGGAGTACTTCATCGGCCGCGTTCACGAACAGAGCGTGGTCCCGCTTCCGCGTCCACGTGTGGTGGTGGGAATTCCCACCGGCGTGACGGAGGTGGAGAAGCGCGCCGTCTATGACGCGGTCATGGCCTCAGGGGCACGGACTGCATTCTTGATCGAGGAGCCGATCGCGGCCGCGCTCGGGGCCGGGCTTCCCATCCAGGAGGTCAAGGGGAGCATGGTCGTGGATATCGGCGGCGGCACGACCGAAGTGGCAGTCCTGTCACTGAGCGGTGTGGTTGCCTCCCGCTCTCTGCGCGTGGCCGGCGACGAGATGGACCAGGATATCGTCCAGTACCTGCGTAACAAATATAACCTGCTGGTCGGTGAAGGCATCGCCGAACAGATCAAATGGAAGATCGGCTCGGCCTATCCACTGCAGCCGGAAAAAACGATGGAAGTGCGCGGCCGCAATCTGGTCACAGGATTGCCCGAGAGCATTGAAGTTTCCTCGGTCGAGATGCGCGAGGCGCTGGCAGGCTCGGTCCAGGTGATCGTGGATACCATTCGCGATGCGCTGGATGAGATCCCTCCCGAGATCGTAGCCGACCTGATGGACATCGGAATCTGTCTGGCAGGGGGAGGCGGACTGCTTCAGGGACTCGCGGAGCGACTCACCGATGAGGTCAGGCTCCGCGTCTGGGTTGCAGAAGATCCGCTGACCTGTGTGGCGCGTGGCGCCGGCATGGTATTTGAAAACTTCGATGTGTTAAGCCGCTACCTGGTCGGACTCGAACGCGGCAGTACACGACACACGATGTGATGTCTAGTCTTTTTTGGGGCGTAGACTTTTCGTAGATTTCACCAAACATTTATGCGGTAAACTTAATGAGATAAATCGCGGATCTGAAAACGGAATGAAAGTTTGTTTTCAGAGGCGGTACTGTGTAACAAAGAATGAAAAACATTTTTTCACGTACGCTACAGACGACGATCATCTTTTTGATCGCAGGGGGTCTGGTGGCACTGGCGCTTGGAGGCTATTTTAGCTCGGCCTCCAATGTCTTTACTGGCTCCCTGGTTAATATCCAAACCTGGTTCGCAACGCGTTTTACCGCTGTGCAGGATTTTGTAACCGCGCCTCGTGACATGGCATTCCTGCGCCAGCGAAATACAGAGTTGGAGGCGGAAGTTTCCAACCTGCAGGCGCAGGTGATCCAGCTGCAGCAGCAGGTGGGCGAGACCCAGGTGCTGGCCGCACTGGTCGACTTTGCACAGGCCAACCCCGAGAACCAATACAAAGGCGCGGCCGTCATCGGGCGTGACCCGAGCCCCTTCCTGCATTATGTGATCATCAACCGCGGCTCCAACGATGGCATCCGGCGCGGCATGCCAGTCGTGACGGACCAGGGCCTGGTCGGCCGCATCGACGCGGTGATCGCGGATGCCTCGCGTGTCCAGCTCATCACGGACCCGGCCTCAACGGTCAACGTTCGTCTCCAGAACGCGGAAACAGAGGCCTCTCTGAGCGGCTCCATCACGGGTGACCTGACTCTCGATCTTATTCCCCAGGATACCGCCCTGCAATCTGGTGACCTGGTTCTGACCTCCGGCCTTGGGGGTGGGTATCCGCCCAACCTGATCGTCGGGCAGATCGGGAATGTCCGCACGAATGATGTCGATCTATTCCAGCAGGCAACCGTCCAGCCTGTTGTGGATTTCAACCGCCTGCAGATCGTGCTCATCATCACCAATTTTCAGCCGGTGGATATCACACCGCTTGAGCCGCAGCCACAATAACGAATGCGCAACCTGGTCGCCATCCCGATCCTCTTTCTGGCTGTGATTCTCCAATCGGCGGTCATCAGCCGTGTCTATCTCCTTTCCGGCGTTGCCGACCTGCCGTTGGTGATGCTGGCAGCCTGGGCCCTGCAGGAACATGTGGATTCGAGCTGGCATTGGGCTGTGGCATTGGGAATACTGGTTGGCTTTGTCTCCGCTCTACCCTGGTACGTTCCAGTGTTCAGCTATCTGGTCGTGGTGGCGGTGGCCCAAACGCTCCAGCGACGGGTTTGGCAGGCTCCGTTGCTGGCGATGTTCAGCATCACTTTTTTGGGAACTGTTGTTTTAAATCTACTTTCCTATATTTCCTTGCGGATCGGTGGAGTCATGATGCCGGTGGAAGACGTGCTGGGCCTGGTGGTCCTGCCCGGCGTTCTGATGAACATGCTCCTTGCCATTCCTGTTTATGCGATCATGCGTGACCTTTCCCGCTGGGTCTATCCTACTCCGGAGGTTGAATGAGCTCGAACGATGTGAATAAGTATGAGGTGCCCCTGTGGCGGCGACTGCTCGTCTATGGGGTTATTATCGTCGTGGTGGGCCTCATCCTTTCACGGCTGGTGTCCTTACAGGTGCTCTCTCCCGGCTCCTGGAACAGACAGGCAGTCGATAACTATACCAATGACATTAGCGAGCCTGCTCCCCGCGGGATTATTTATGACCGCAACGGTTACGTCCTGGCCCGCAATATCGCTTCCTATAATGTGGTGATCACACCTGCAAATTTACCGGATGATGATGCAGATGTCCAGCGTATCTATCGTGAGGTGTCGGAGCTGACCGGCGTCCCGGCCGGCGGGCCTGTCACGGAGAAAACCCTGGCAAATGCCAAGCTGTTTTCCGCCTGTGTGCCGGGTCCCAGCATTGCGGATATGGTGGCGCTTGGAGACTCACTGGCACCCTATACACCGGTCAAGATCTCCTGCAATATCAGTGAAGAACTTGCCCGGGTGATCAAGGAGAAGTCGGTGGACTGGCCGGGGGTCTCGGTGGAGATCGAGCCGATCCGCGATTACCCGACCGGTTCCCTGACTTCAGCAGTCGTCGGCTTCCTGGGCCCGATCCCGGCGGCGAGTGAGCCTGGTTATAAGGCTCGCGGCTTTGAGCCCAACCGTGACAAGATCGGCTACGCCGGCGTGGAGACCTCCCTCGACGAAGTCCTGCTCGGAGAGAACGGAAAACGGGTGGTCCGGGTGGATGTGGCCGGTCAGGATCTTGGAAACCTGCAGGCCCCGATTGCGCCTGTCCCCGGCGATAACGTGGTCCTGACCATCGATACACGTCTGCAGAAGGCAGCCGAGGCGGCCCTGACAGACGAGATCCAATACTGGAATAATTACTTCAGCCACAAACGCGATATCTCGAGCGGCGTTGTCATCGCCATGAACCCGAAGACAGGGGAGATCCTGGCCATGGTCTCCTGGCCGACGTTTGAAAATAACCGCATGGCCCGCTTTATCCCCGGGTATTACTATAACCAGCTCATCCAGGACGCACGCCATCCGCTGGTGAACAATGCCATTTCGGCGGAGCTCCCGCCAGGCTCCGTGTTCAAGCTTTCCACGGCCACCGGCGCGTATAACGAGGGTGTCATTGGCCCCGATAAGATCGTCGATACGCCCGGCAAGCTGGTGCTCTGCGAAAGATTCCGCCCCACCGATCCATGCGGCCCGAACAACTCGCGCGACTTTGTGGACTGGATCTATGACCGTAATGGCGTGCTAAATCCCGGCGGGTTCGGCAAGCTGGATTTCTTCCACTGTATCGCCTATTCCAGTAATGTCTGCTTCTACAAGCTGGGTGGTGGATTCAAGGATGAGATCAAGGAAGGTCTTGGGATCCTGCGCCTGCAGCAGTACGCCCAGGCGTTGGGATACAACAAAAAATCGGGCATTGAGCTTCCCGGCGAAGAGAATGGACTGATCCCCGATCCGCAGTGGAAGCGCATCAATACCGGAGAGAACTGGTCGACCGGCGATACCTACATCGCCAGTGTGGGCCAGGGTTATGTCCTAGCGACCCCACTGCAGATCATTATGTCCGGGGCAACGGTTGCAAATCGCGGCAAGCTTATGCAGCCGACGGTCGTCCGCGAGATCCAGGACAGCGAAGGACGCGTCATACCCATGTGGTTTGACCCGAACGATTTCAAGCTCTATCAAGTCAAGGAAACCGAAGGGGCGAACGGCCAGACGACCAAGACCTGGGTCGACATCGCCGATCCAAAACGAGTTCTTAATACACCTCCCGAAGGAAGCTATCAGATCTCACCCTTCACTCCGAATATGAAATGGGATATTACCAAGAATCCCATGATCGAGACCTTCGACTGCTCGGCAGGCTACTGCGATCCAACAGGACAAAAGAAAATTGTAAAGCCCGAGACCATTGAGGCGGTTCGTACAGGAACTCGACTGGCTGTGACTGAAAGCCCGCTCGGGACCCTTAATCATGTATTCAATGATCTCTACCCGATCGATATTGCCGTGGCAGGCAAAACGGGTACAGCCGAATACTGTGACGACGTGGCCCGCAAGGCCAATCGCTGCCAGTTCGGTGCCTGGCCCACGCATGCCTGGACCCTGGCCTACGCGCCGTATGATGATCCCGAGATCATCATCCTGGCTTTTGCCTATAACGGAGGTGAGGGTGGTACGGTGGCAGCCCCGATCGTGGCCCGTGTCATGAAGGCCTACTTTGAGCTCAAAAGCATTGACCTGGCGAAAACGGGTGGTGGATAAAACCTTCCCGGCCTTCATGCTATAATTTGAAATCAACTCATGCAGAAAAGCTGTCCCTGTTTTCGTCGAGAACGGGAATGATTTAATTCAACAATGTAGAGGAATTATCCCGCTGCCTCCACACCGGTTGTTCCATGAATGAGACGAATTCACTCATCCAAATCAAGGGCTTGCGCGACGGGTTGCTCGTCTCTATCGACGATGCACCCTGGGAACAACAGCGCGATGCATTGCTCGCCCAGGTGGATGCACAGCCATCCTTCTTCCAGGGTGCACGCCTGGCTTTGGATGTGTCCAGCCAGGTGCTGCGGGTGAATGAATTGGTGGCATTGCGGGACCAGCTCTCTGAACGTGGGATCACGCTGTGGGCCGTAATCAGCGAGTCGGCTACCACGGAGAACACCGCCCAATTGCTGGGGCTTGCGACTCGCATCTCCAAGCCCAGGCCGGAGGAATCCCGCCAGTTCTCGGTCGGCAATCTGGGTGAGGAGACAGCCATGTTCCTCAGCCGTACCCTGCGCTCCGGAACACGGATTGAGTTTGCCGGGCATGTGGTGGTGCTGGGTGATGTCAACCCGGGCGCAGAGATCATCGCCGAGGGAAATGTCATCATCTGGGGACGGTTGCGCGGCATGGTACATGCCGGCGCAAAAGGGAACCGGGCTGCCATGATCTGTGCGCTCGACCTCTCTCCCACCCAATTGCGTATTGCAGACGAAGTCTCAGGCATACTGAAACCGCGTGAAAACGCCCGACCGGAAAGAGCGCGAATCAATGACAGCGGCAAGCTCCAGACCGAGTTCTGGTCATCTGGGTAGCACTCATTTTGCAGGAATTATTCTGTATATCAAGCAGCATTTATCATAGGAAAACGTATGCCGGCTAAAGTAATTACCATTACATCGGGAAAAGGCGGAGTGGGCAAGACCACTGCAGTTGCAAATCTTGCCGTAGCGCTTGCTTCCAGCGGTCATAAAGTCGTTGCCATCGACGGCGATATTGGTCTCCGCAACCTGGATGTGATCCTCGGGTTGGAAAACCGCATCGTCTACGATATCGTGGATGTGATTGAAGGACGCTGCCGGCTCAAACAGGCCATGATTCGCGATAAAAAGCTGCAGGATCTGTACTTGATCCCGGCAGCACAGACGCGGGACAAGAATGCGGTTTCTCCGAGCGATATGAGCCGTCTGATTAAAGAGCTGCGGCCGGATTACGATTTCGTTCTGATCGACTCGCCAGCCGGAATCGAGCGCGGTTTTAGGAATGCCATTGCGGCGGCAGACCGTGTGCTGGTGGTCACCAATCCGGAGGTCTCGGCCGTGCGGGATGCGGACCGGGTGATCGGGATCCTCGAGGCGGAGGAAAAAGGACCGGCCTCGCTGATCCTCAATCGATTGAATCCCAACCTGGTTAAGAATGGCGATATGCTTTCGCCCGACGATGTCCTGGATCTGTTGGCGATCGAGCTGATCGGGATTGTGCCCGAGGATGAGAACGTGATCATCAGCTCCAACCGCGGCGCTCCTGTGGCGTTCGACCAAAAAAGCCGGGCTGGCCAGGCATTCCGGAATATTGCCAGGCGGTTGAACGGTGAAACCGTGCCATTCATGTCCCTTGATCATCAAGGCAACTTCTGGGACCGCATCACGCGGCTGGCGGGGAGGAAGTAACATGGGTTTCTTTGACCGCTTGTTCGGAAAGAAAAACAGCGCGGACGATGCCAAGGAGAGGCTCCAGCTCGTCCTCATCCATGACCGCACCGATCTGACCCCGGCCGAGCTGGATTCCCTGAAGGATGACCTGATCGCCACGATCTCACGCCATATTGAAGTCGATGCCCAGGCCGTGCGGATTGGCGTGGAACACGACGGTCGTTCCCAGCGCCTGGTTGCCGATATTCCCCTTAAGAGCTCGCCACGCCGGCGCACGCGAAAATTATCCCAGTAAGTCCCTGTATGCTTAAAGATATTTCATGGCGGTATTTTGATTTCTGGCTATTGGGCGCCGTCGTCCTGGCCACGGCTTTTGGTACGACGATGATCCGCTCTGCGGTCGCCGGGAATGCAGAGCTTATTCCGCTCATCAACCGGCAGATCTATTTTGCGCTGCTGGGGATCGTACTGATCTTTGTGGTGGGCGCCATCGATTATCGCTACTGGATGGCCCTGTACCGTCCCATCTTTATCGTGATGAGCGTCCTGCTATTCGCCCTTTTCCTGAGCGCACAGGCGGTCTTCGGGGCGGCTCGCTGGTTCCAGGTGGGTGTGCTATTTGTCCAGCCTACGGAATTTGCCAAGATCGCGGCCATCATCCTGCTGGCGCGTTATTTCGATAAGAACCAAAACCGGCCGCGTGATCTGCGCTGGATCCTGGGTGCCTTTTTCTGGGTCATGGGCCTGGGCATCTGGATCCTGCTTCAACCAAATTTGAGCAACGTGGTTGTGCTGATGGTGATTCTGGGCTCGTTGTTATGGTTTAATGGAATCCAGTTAAAACATCTTGCCATCTTTGCCTTTGTTGGCATCTTCCTGGTGGGAACCATTGTGACGCTCTCCACGCTGGGAATCCGGATCCCGGGGCTGCAGGAGTACCAGCAGCAGCGCATCGCCAACTTTATTGTGCCGGACAAGAATGCAACGTTCGGTGCGACCTATAATGTGTCGCAGGCACTTATCGCCATTGGATCGGGCGGCTGGTTTGGCAAGGGATATGGACATGGCACCCAGACCCAGCTGCGCTTCCTGAAGGTGCGTCACACAGACTTCATTTTCTCCGCCATCTCCGAGGAGTTTGGCTTTGTGGGCGGTCTGCTGGTGGTCATCATTATTGTGCTGGTCCTCTGGAGGTGCCTGCGCGCCGCGCAAAGGGCCCGGGATGTGGCCGGTATGAACCTTGCTTACGGTGTAGCCACGCTGATCTTCTTCCAGGGCATGGTCAATATCGGTGTGAACCTGAACATCGTTCCAGTTTCAGGTCTGCCTCTGCCGTTCATCAGCTATGGAGGCAGTGGCTTGACTTCGCTTATGCTGGGCATCGGTCTCGTGGAAAGCGTTGCGATGCGGCAGAAGCTGCTCGATTTCTGATGTGAACTATTTTTATATCCCAGCTCCATCATCCTTTTTGGGGACTCCTGGGTGAATAGCATTTCTTCAATCCTCTCCGGAGAAGTAACTTGAATACAAAACCCGCTCGTACCCGACTGGCCCCCTCTCCTACTGGGAGATTCCATCTCGCTAATGCGCGCAACGCGCTCTATGCTTATCTGGTTGCCCGCCAAACAGGTGGACAATTTATCCTTCGCATCGAAGATACAGATCAAAAACGCTTCGTGCCCGGCGCGGAGGAAGTAATCGTGCAAAGCCTGGAGTGGCGGGGGGGGGCGCCCCCCGCACTCCCCCAACACCCGGGGAAACAAGGGGCCGACACGCCGACCGCG
>JBLMZU010000009.1:0-5630 GCA_050258995.1 Bacteroidota bacterium | reverse complement strand
GGGTCTGCTCGATGAAAAAGTTAAATTGCTCGCGGAGGAAATCATTTTCATCCAGCAGCTTCAGTAATTGTTCATTGGAAAAATCCTCAAAGAGATCATATTTTTGCCCGTGGACATAGGGTTGGAAAGAAACAACCACAGGTCCAATAAATGGGAGACCCTCTACAACAAGGAACTCCATGGGCAGCACCAGCTCCGAGGCGCCGCCATACCAGGCGAGCACTGTCTCATATTTTTTCTTGTAATACCTGGCGATCTCCAACAGCCCTGCGGCGGATTTGCCGATGGATTGTTTGTAAACTCGAAGGACGTTATCCCAATTTCTCCATTTCGCATGAAAGACGGCAGCACCTGTCCCATAAGCGATCAGATCCGAGGGAACCGCCTGCCAGGGAAAGTAATTGTTTAGGAAGATTTGGCGGGATAATTTTTGGGCAATTCCCGGAATCAGGCGATCGATCAAACTGATCACCCAAATCACGCGATCCTGGACAGGGTTTTTCTCCACAGTCACATGGCGAAGTAGCGCCCAAACAGAATGCCTTGGCGCCGAAGGCGAAAGGAGAATCGCATAGAAAAGCTTGGCAAGTGAAAGTGAGATATGCACCGTTATACTTATATTCAGCGCTTATGCTTGAAGCTGCTTGATTTCTTCTGATTCTTGCAGATCTTTAAAAGTGCTCGCCACAACTGCCAGAGCCAGCATCAAATAGAAAAAGCGATAGTAGGACAAATGCAGGAAGAGACCTGTCACCATATAGGAGATGAGCGAGATGGAGAAGGCTGTTGCCAAATAGGAGATATCCGGTCGCTTCACCACCCATTTTTTTCGCGTGATCGCGAGATCTCGTAGTGGAACAAACAGGATCAGCAGGAAACAGATCAGGCCAAAGATCCCGGCATCAGCCGCCATACCAATATATAGATCGTGAGGCTGATAGTTGCCAGTAATCGAGCTTAATCCGATCTGTTTGGCATAATCCTCCGTATAATAGCGGGTCATCCCCGGGCCAACCCCAAGCAGCGGATGATCTTTAAAAACCAGTGCGGATGCCAGCATCAGCGAAGCACGATCGACGACCGCGTTATCTGCCCCGGCAAGTGCAGGGCCGCTGTCTGGGGCAGCCAGCTCAGCAACCACATTCAAGGACGTCAGGCGCAGGCCGTACTGAGGGAATAACCAAAAAATAAGTCCCACACCAACCAAAAGGAGAAGGAGCTGGCTAAACTTTATATAACGCAGCACAACCATGATCACGATCATGAGAACAAAGCCTACTGCTGCGCCGCGGGAAAAGGAAAGCATCCCTCCGACCGCGATCAATCCAGTGAGAACCAGTGCAAGGATACGTTTCCAGGTCGAGTGATAGATCCAAAGCTGGAACAACCCCAGTGGAATCAGCATCATCATATTCTGTCCGTAGCGATTCTTCTCACCGACGGACCCGGCCAGGCGTGGCTGAAGGACCTGCCCTTGCAGACTTTGAACACCTGTCCCAAAAGAGCTTTCGACCTGTGCAAACCCATAATAATTATTATCAAAGGTCTTTGTCATTTGCTGGTAAAGAGAGAGCCCGCCGATCAATCCGCCCGCGATCAGAAGCACCCATACCACCCGCTTGAGCATCTGCGGAGTGCGAACGATATTTGTAATTAGGAAAAAGAGCAAAAGACCTTCTGCAAAGAACTCGGTTAGTTGAGGAGTGGCAAGGGTAATGTCACTTGAGAAGGCAGCACTTAGTGAATAAATTGCTCCAAGCAAAAGCAGTAATTGTAGGACTGGCGTAATGATGATCTTTTCGCGCCGTATGATGATGTACCAGATCAACGGAATGACGAGGATCAGGAATATTGCCGTGGCAGCATAGGATGGAACGCCCATGAATTTAACAGCGACCGGTCCCACGTTGGCATAGATGAGAAAGATGACCAATAGAGTGGTGATATCAGGCCACTTAACCATACAGATCAGGGCAATAGCAGCAACAACCACTGCCTCCACCACCGACGACTCGTCTACCATCACGAATCCCAAGGCAATAGCCACAACAATGGCGACGAAAACCGCCCAAACTTGTTTATAATTATCTTTTAACGATTTTTTTATCGCCGTACTTGAAGAAGTCATTGTCTCCTCATCAAATTACCTGACCTTTTCCTACTGCGTCTCTGCCTGGCGTTGTGGCTCCCAATGCTTGACCTGATAACCGCCCATAACTTTGATGATCGCAAGCAGTGAGGCCGCGTTCACCATGCAAAAGTAGAAGGGAATGGTCAATATCTTCGTCTGTCCAAGGCGGGTTTTACCCAGCCATAAATCCAGTAAAGCAAAACCATAAAACAAGACCTGCATAAGGGCAGCCAGTTGATAAAAGGGACCTGCATTTAACAACAATAGGCTGACCAGGAACAAAAGTATCAAAGGAAAGACTACCAAATATCTTAAAATTTTGTGCGAAAACAACTGAATTGCATAGAACCTGTAACGAAATGGATTCAACAATTCGCGTCGATAAAGAAAGGCCCTCCAGCTACGAATAATCACACGGACCTTGCGGCCGAATTCCACTTTACTGGTGGCCGCAACCGGCTCAAAGGCGATCGCCTGCGGTGCGAAGACCAGCCTGTATCCCTGGACAATCACACCTGTCGAAGTGACAAAATCATCCGAGACGCCGTCTGGAATTTCCTGAAACAGGGACCTGCGAATGGCATATATGGCTCCTGTTGCCGCAAGCGTGTTTCCGGATCTTCCCTGGGAAGTCTTCAACTTGCGGTCGAAATTCCAATAGGCTCTCTCGCCGGCTCCACTGGAACCACCGACAACCTCAGTTCGGTAAACCTGGTTTCCCGCCACTCCACCGATCCTGGAATCAGCAAAGGGGCGGACGAGCTCCTGGATGGCGTCCACTTTATACATGCTGTTCGCATCCGAAAATACCAGGATCTCGCCCTTCGAGGCGGCGACTGCTGCATTCAAAGCCGCAGCCTTTCCAACCCTCGGCAGGGACAATAATTTCACGCCATGCTCCCTGTATCGTTCTACAATGGCATCTGTACCGTCCGTGGATCCATCGGAGGCAATCACCACCTCCAGCAGGTCGCGTGGGTATTCCATCGACAAAATGTTATCCAGTTTTTCTGCGATGTTCTTCGATTCGTTATATGCAGAAATCACAATGCTGACAGTCGGGTAAGTGATAATGGTTTCCTGCTTATAGGGGCGACCCAGCCAACGGCCGCGCAGGACCACGATCAAAGGAAACCCGATATAAGTATAGAAGATAATAAATACTGAGAGCCAGAACAAAAAAACGAGCATGGTCATCCCTCCTTGGAGAAGTGTTGTATAAGCAGCGTTGCATTCTTATTAAGGTCAAATTCTTTAACAACTTTTTCCCTGCCTGCCTTTCCAAGGCGCTTGCGTAATTCCTTGTCCGAAAAATAACATTCCAGTGCATCCGCCAGGGATTCTGCATCCCTCGGCGGTGTCAATAAGCCTGTCTGCTGATCGATCACCAGTTCCGGAATTCCAGAGAGGGCGCTTGCTACGACAGGGACGCCGCTGCCCATGGCCTCCATGAGAACAACTGGAATGCCCTCTCGGCGGCCATCGCTGGTTGGGACGCTGGGTGCAGCGAGCACATCTGCATCCTGAAGGAGCTGGGCGATCTCATCCCTCGTGAGTCTGCCATGAAAATGGACCTTGGAGGCCAAACCAACCTGATCTGCGAGTGCCGTCAGAGCGGCTCTATCCTCTCCATCACCGGCAAAATGGCAAATAAAATCAATCCCGCGTTCCCACAAGAGGTGGCACGCGTCAATGAGATACGCCTGTCCCTTCACCTCATGGAGCGTACCAATGCAGAGGATCCTAAAGGGATTTTCCCCTTTCTCGAAGGGCGTTTCGCCGCTACGTACATGGAAAACATCTGTATCAACTCCGCAGTGAATCACTCTGACACGGTCCCCATATTTTCCCTGGCATTCCGAGAGAATAAGATTCCGGTTGTAGTCCGATATGGCCGCTACAAACGCCGCTTCTGCGACCTTTTCACGCAACATATGCCGGTCTCGGTGCAGATCAGAGCCATGGGCGGTGAAACTGTAGGGAATCCCGACAAGACGATGAATAATGAATCCAGCTGCAGCCGGATGGCTGGCAAAGTGTGCGTGCACGTGGTCGATGTTTTGCTCTCTCATTTGATCGGCAAAAAGAACCACTTTTGGGAAGATCCCCAGAACCCCGGTAAAGTAGTTGAAACTACCCCAGTTCGCGCGCAGCAGCGTCCAAAGAGTTTTCAGATACGCACCCGGTTTTTTCAATAGGAAGTGCAGGTTTGCCCGGATGATGGGCAGGTTGATGAACGGCTGGTAATGAGCAATCCGGACAAAAGCTTCCGCCTCGGGATGCATGACCTCCACTTTTTCCCGCAACAGAGGATAGACTTCCACCTGTATGCCCTGCTCCTGCATTGCCAGCATTTCATAAAGGATAAATGTCTCTGTCAACTTGGGAAAGCGGGACATGATGTAGGCGATCTTAAGACGAGTGGGTTTGTTTCGCTCGCTTTCTGAAGCCTTAGAAGGTAATTTTTGTGATTCCTGTTTATTAATCATTTTGCAGCTTTGTTTCCATATCTATAAATAAGAAATCATCAAATTGATGAAAGTTCCGCCAGCAGCTTCTCCACCCTGTTCTTGAAATATCGATTGGCGAGGACCACCTGGACCTGGCCCATCATTCTGGCAGAACCAAGCTGCTGGTCGTATCTCGCAAGCAGGCTCGACCACCGATCAAGCAAAGCCAGGGCTTCATAAAGCTTGACGGCTGCATAAGGAACCGGGCTACTACAGAAGTATCCTTTTAGAAAGGCGTTTTCATACGAAGCCAGTTGAGCAGCACTAAACGCAAGGCCCTGGCTGAAGACCTGCGGGGAGGAAATTTTTAGCTCATTGATAAAGTATCCGATATCTTCATATATGGGCGTCTGCCATTTTGCGAAGGTATCCAGGACAGTTACCCGATGGTTCGGACCCACCAAAATGTTTCGCATGGCGTAGTCCCCATGTCCAAGTCCCAGCGGCAAATACTCCGGAAGCACCATGCTTGCGCGATGGATCAGTTTCGAAGCGGTTTCACCGAGTAATGTTGCCAGTCCCAGGGTCTTGCCCAAAAAATCCGCCAGCGTAGCGATCGCGTTAATGTAGTCCTGTCTGTTTTCATGGCGAACACTGACATCATCTTTTTTCGGCATGCGGTGATAGAGCCGCAACCAAGATCCCACGTTATGGAATTCGGCAGTAAGCTTCCCACCAGTCAACGGGAAATGCCATCGACTTTCCTTGAACAACAGCAGACGAAGATTTGGGTCATTGGAATCTTCTGTGAAGACCGCATAGTACTCGGGGAGATAGTCAAGTGCCCGTATCGCCCCAAATTGAGTCTCATGAAGGTTGGTGAAGTACTCGTAAATAGCAACAAGGGCCGTGTACTGTAACCAATGTCTGTCCTGGGTATCTGTTTTGGGATAGAGCAAAGGCTTTGTCAGAACGTTCTCTGTAGCCCGATTCTCTTCCAGTACGGACGGTATAAGGGGTGCTTTGACAAATACTGAACACGTCTTTGT
>JBLMZU010000008.1:0-10022 GCA_050258995.1 Bacteroidota bacterium | reverse complement strand
GACACTGGCGCGCCGCCAGGCTGCATTGCACTACCTGATCCGCCAGCCGGAGCCGGTCAATGTGTCCTGGGTCTATGCCGAGAGCGGGTGCAATCTTGCCGATCTGCAGGAACTGGAGGAGCGCGGGCTGATCCGCCTGTTTGAAAGCGAGATCTTCCGTGACCCGCTGGAAAATATTGGAAGACATTCCCAGGCAGACACCTACCCCGGCAAACAGGAGATCGAGCTCACCCCTGAACAAAATTCGGCGCTGCAGGAGATTGTCGAAGCGATATCCTCGCCGGATGTCCAACCATCGTTCCTGCTGCAGGGTGTGACAGGCTCAGGCAAGACCGAGGTCTATCTGCGCGCCGCCGAAGAGACGATCCGGCGCGGCAGGCAGGCCATCGTGCTGGTACCGGAGATCGCGCTCACACCCCAGATCGTTCGCCGCTTTTTGAGCCGCTTCCCAGGACAGGTGGGGATCGTCCACTCACGCCTTTCGGAGGGCGAGCGCTATGATACCTGGCGGCGCGCCCGCACCGGTGCGTTGAAGGTCATCATTGGTGCCCGCAGCGCGCTGTTCTCACCAATGCCCAACATCGGCTTGATCGTGGTCGATGAATCTCACGACTCATCCTACTACCAGTCCGACCCGCCCTTCTACCATGCCGTGACGGTTGCACAGATGTACGCCCGTTTCGCAGGAGCAGCCTGCATTCTCGGCAGCGCCACACCCACCGTTGTCCAACGCTACCAATCTGAGCTGCCTGCTCTCCCGAGCGGAGAGAGGCCAGGGGTGAGGCCGCTCCAGCGCCTCGATCTCCCCCGCCGTATTACCGGCTCGGACCTGCCTCCCGTCCAGGTTGTCGATATGCGCGAAGAGCTCAAGGCCGGTCAGCGCGGCATCTTCAGCCGGTCCCTGCTTGCGGCGCTCGGGTCTACGCTGGCGCGAGGCGAGCAGGCGATCCTGTTCTTGAACCGGCGCGGAACGGCGACATACGTCTTTTGCCGCGACTGTGGATATGTCCTGCGCTGCCCGAACTGCGATACGCCTCTTACACTGCACCTTGAGGAGGGGGAGCGACTCCTCTGTCACACCTGCGGCTATGAACGGAAGAAACCGGCTGTATGTCCCCGGTGTGGAGGCAGGCAGATCCGCGAGTATGGCCTGGGCAGCGAAAGAGTGGAGAAGGAAGTCAGTACGTTGTTCCCCAAAGCGCGGACCCTGCGCTGGGACTGGGAGACCACCCGCCAGAAGGATGCCCACGAGATGATCCTGACCCACTTTGCCAACCACCAGGCGGACGTGCTGATCGGCACGCAGATGCTCGCCAAAGGTCTCGACCTGCCTCTCGTGACTTTGGTTGGCATTGTCCTGGCAGACGTGGGCTTGTATCTCCCCGATCCATTCGCAGGCGAGCGCGTCTTCCAGGTGCTGACCCAGGTGGCGGGACGCGCCGGTCGCAGCGAGCGTGGCGGTAACGTGGTTCTGCAGACATTCAATCCGGAGAACCAGGTGATCCGATCCACCGCGGGACACGATGTGATCGGTTTTTATGAATATGAATTGGAACAGCGTGGACGGCTGGGGTATCCACCGTTCTCACGATTGGTCCGGCTTGAGTTCCGCCACGACAACCCGGTTCTCGCCGAACAGGAATCCCGCAGGTTCGCCGGCCGGCTCCAGCCTTTCCTGTCCAGCGAACCCTGGAAACTGATCACAATGGTCGGCCCTGTCCCCAGCTTTTTTTCCAGGATCGGTGGTGTCCATCGCTGGCAGATCGTCCTGCGCGGCCCGGATCCGGTGCGGCTGCTGCGCGAACAGCCAGTGCAGATCTGGCTCAAGGATTGGCGGGTTGAAGTAGACCCCATAAGTTTGCTATAATCAGAAGACTTGCGAAAAATTCCACTATCTGGCTTATAATTTTGTCAGAGAAGAGACTTGCATGCAACCACAACCTCCTCAACAACCGCGTCGTGAGTTAATTTCCTGGGATGAAGTGGATCGGCTCATCGATCATCTCATCCCGCAGTTCAAGCGTGAGTTCACCGCCATGGTGATGATCACGCGTGGGGGTGTCATCCCAGGCGGGATGCTGGCAGAAGCCATGGACATTACTCACATCCTGACCGCCGCCGTGGATTTCCCGGCCCAGACGGCAAGTGAAAAGGCCAAGCTGATGGTCTGGCCCCAGTTCATCCAGTTCCCTACGGATGACCAGGTACGTGGCAGGCCGACGCTCATCGTCGACGACGTCTGGGGATCGGGAAGGACAATCACGGCGGTGAAGAACCGGGTCTCGGCGGCCGGCGGATTCCCGGAGACATGCGTCCTGCACTTTAACCCGTATCGCAACCTGTTTGGCCACGTCCGGCCCGATTATTATGCGGCTGTCACAGATGCCTTCACCATTTATCCCTGGGAAATCGATCGGGGGGCCGACCAGGTGCTGCTCGGAAGCATCTAAACGGGCCATGAAGCTGATCGACACCGGCCTGGTGCAGCGAATTGAAACATTGCGGGGGAATACCTACTTTTCAGAACTACCCGAACCCCTGCTCAGGGAGGTGGCCCAGAATACCCAGCTGCGCCAATACCAGCGCGGCGATATCCTGTTCTGGGAGGCAGATCCCTGCGATGGACTTCATATAATTGAGAACGGCAGCGCCAAGATCCATCGTCTTTCGCCCCAGGGACGGCAGTATATTGTTCGCATCCTGCAGGAGGGGGATACGTTCGCCGAAGTCCCGGCGTTCGACGGCGGCTCGAACCCGGTCAACGTGGAGGCGCTCGAGAACTGCCGCGTTTGGGTCATCAACGGAGAGAAGCTGCGCGCACTCGTGCTGCAGAATCCGGGTTTTGCACAGAAGGTCCTGGCTAACTTCGGGGAGATGTTACGCAGCCTGATTCGAAATGTGAGTGAGATGGCGTTCTACCAGGTCACCCATCGCCTGGCGCGTCTGATCAGCGAGTTCCCGGCCGAGGACTCCCGTCCGCACTGGACGCAGGAGCAGCTCGCCGCACAACTGGGAACCGTGCGGGAGGTGGTAGCCCGGTCCCTCAAAGAGCTCGAGCGCAGCGGCGCGATCCGCATCGAGGATCGCCGCATTCGTATTGCGGATGAAAACCTGTTGCGGCAGTGGACACCGCCGGACTGATCGCTTAGACATGATCCCCAGTTCCTCATGATGAAATAAACCGGCGAGGCCCTCCCGCGCGAAACCAGCACAGGAGGACCTTTATTGAATATCGATAAGGAAAAAAGATGACCGTCATTACCCTCACAACTGATTTTGGTCTGCGCAGCGGATTTGCAGGAGTCATGCAGGGAGTTATTTACAGCATGGCGCCGCAGGTAAGGATCGTGGATATCTCGCATTTTGTCTCTCCACAGGATGTTCGTGAAGGGGCATATACACTGCAGCGTGCCGTTCCATTCTTCCCGGAAGGGACGGTTCACATTTACGTGGTCGATCCGGGTGTGGGGACGGCGCGGCGTCCGCTCGCAGCGAGGCTTGGAAATCACTTCTTTGTCGGTCCGGATAACGGTCTCCTGACGCTCCTGATCGAAGAGGCCGAGCGCAGCCGGCAGCAGATCGAATTTGTACATCTCGATCGACCTCAATTCTGGCGGCCGCAGATCAGCCGTACATTTCACGGGCGCGATATCTTTGCCCCGGTGGCAGCGCACCTGGCAAATACCGTTCCACTGCAGGCGCTGGGAACCCTCATCTCCGATCCTGTCCGCCTGCCATTCCCTCATCCGCAGCGGACAGAGACAGGCTGGACCGCACATGTGATCTCTATCGATACCTTCGGCAACCTGACAACGGATCTGCTTGGCTCTGCGCTTTCCGAGGCAGCCAATATTGGATTTCGCCTCAAGGGTGTTGAAGTGAACGGCATATCGAACTCCTATGGCGACCGGCCGGCCGGTGAGATTGTGGCAGTGATCGACAGCGAGGAGTTCGTCGAGATCGCAGTCGTGAACGGGAATGCTGCCCAAGAACTAAATGTAAAAGCCGGCGATGAGGTGGAAGTGATTTTCAGTGTAAAATAGCAACGCCATGTCTGACCTTCCACTCGTTGTTGAAAACCTGTCCTTTCGTTATCGCCGCCGTGAAGACTTGGCAATTGAAAATATTTCCTTTGAATTGCGACCCGGGGAGGTGTTATTAATCGCTGGCGCCAGTGGTTGTGGAAAGACCACGTTGATGCGCTGTATCAATGGTTTGATTCCCAATACATACACCGGTGAAATGACGGGTGATATCCGCCTGTTCGGCAGGTCTGTCAAGGAAATGCCGATGGGCGAGATCTCTCAAGCGGTGGGAACTTTGCTGCAGGATCCGGAGCGCCAAATTCTGGGGAGTTACGTTCTGAACGAGGTCGCCTTTGGCCTGGAAAGCCTGGGACTGCCGCGCGAGCAAATTACTCCGCGCGTGGAAAAAGCACTGGATCGTCTTGGCATTCTGCCTCTGCGGGACCGTGAAACCTTCGGCACCTCCGGTGGAGAAAAGCAGAAGATCGCCCTGGCCGGCGTGCTGGCCATGGAGCCCAGGATCCTGCTGCTCGACGAGCCGCTGGCCAGTCTCGATCCCATGTCTGCGCATGAAGCCCTGAACGCCTTTCGCCAGCTTGCCGACGAAGGTTACTCCGTCATGATCGTCGAGCATCGGGTAGAGGATGTACTGGCCATTCATCCCGAACGAGTCATGTACATGGCAGAGGGCCGGGTTGCCTACCTTGGCGACGCCGAAGGTTTGATGAAGGTCGTGGATTACCATCGCATCAAGCTTCCTGCCCAGGTGGTGATGGAACGTGCCCGGGAACAGAAGGACCTCTTCGAGCCGGCGACAAAGTCCCAGGAAGATCATAACGAACCATTGGTCGGCTTCGAGAATGTCCATTTCCGATATCGGCAGGACTTGCCTGATGTTCTCAAGGGCATCAATTTTGAGATCAGGAAGGGGGACGTGGTTGCCATCCTCGGACACAACGGCTCCGGGAAGACAACACTTGTCAAACACGCCCTGGGCCTGTTGAAACCCACCCAGGGACGAGTCGTGCTGGAGGGCAAGGACACCCGCCAGATCACTGTCGCCCAGGCAGCCCATACCGTCGGGTATGTATTCCAAAGCCCGACCCAGATGCTGTTTGCGCCCACAGTCAAGGATGAGCTTGCCTTTGGTCCCAGGAACCTGAAGATCCCCGAGGAAAAGATACAGCAGAACATCCAGTGGGCGATCGAGACCGTGAACCTGCCGGAGGAGTTACAAACGCCGCCCCTGGCGCTTTCCTTCGGACAGCAGAAGAGGATCTCGATCGCCGCAGTGCTGGCCATGCGCTCGCGGATCCTGATGATGGACGAGCCGACTGCCGGGCAGGACTACTGGAACTACATGGCCTTTATGGATGGCATTCTGCAGATGCCGGTGTTTGATGCCATTCTCTTCATCACCCACGATGTGGACCTGGCCGTGGTGTACGCCAACCGCGTCCTGCTGGTCTATGGTGGGGAGCTGGTGGCCGATGGTACGCCTTATGAAGTGTTGAAGGATGAGGCCCTCTTACGCCGCTCCCGCGTCCTGCCCACTTCCTTGCTGCGCGCCAATGTGGATGCTTATCCCCGCCTTGGCCGATTCCATCGCGCCGAAACTCTTGGACAGTTCCTGAGTTAAGATGTATGGAAGTTTTGCGGGATGTCGTTTCTCGCAATGAAAAACACCCTAATTCTTCAAGGAGGAAGAAATGGAAAAGAGATCCCTTTGGAAATTTGGAACCCGCGAGGTCGTCTACGCGGCCATTGGTGCAGCCCTATATGCTGTACTAAGCATTGCCACCAATTTCCTCCAGCTGCCCAGCGCTGGTAACGTATCCTTCCGCCCCGCGGTCGCGATCCCGCTGTTCTTCGGCATCGCCTTTGGGCCAATCGTTGGATTTATCGCTGGTTTCCTGGGCAACATGATCAGCGACCTGGTCTCAGGATATGGGTTCTATCTTTGGTGGGATATCGGGAATGGCCTGATGGGGCTGGTTGCGGGTCTGATGGCGTTTTCCTTCGTCAGTTTTAAAGCCCGCTCCACGCTGCTCAAGGCAGAGCTGTATGTGATTCTCGGGGTGGTGGTTGGCATGGCGGTCGCGTCCATCTCGGAGATGTGGGTTTCAGGAGCCGATATAAATACCGTGATCTATGCTAATTTCCTCCCGGCAGCCATTGCCAACCTTGTGAATGGGTTGATCCTGGTACCCATCCTGATGATCGCGTACGACGCGGTCGTTTCGCGATCGGGAAGGTAAGCCAAGAAGAGGGCCGGGTGCAAGCCCTGGATCTGCGCCCGGCTTTGAATTATGCTCGTTACCTGGTCCTACCGCGTTCGAAACAGCCTGATGGAGACGTTCGATCCGCGCGCCCGCTGGATCTTCTCTCTCCTTTTCCTTTTTACAGCCACTCTGTTCTGGGACGCCCGATTTCTGGCCGTTCTATTTGTCATCGCCTTTCTCTGGTATTTTTCTGCGAAAGTGCCATGGAAGGAAACAAAGGGCGCCTGGAGATTTGTGTGGTTCATTCTCTTTATCATGATTGTCGTCAATACAATCCTGACAGGCGGAGGCGCGGGCGGCGTTGTTCCGGAGGGCGGACACCTGGTCTGGCCGAATGGGTTCCCCGTTCCCTTTACAGATTGGGTCTTTTATTTTGGATTGACGTATGAGCGCCTGTGGTTTGCATTTTGCCAGATCCTGCGCATCACGGCCATTTCCGCTGTCTTTATCATCATCCCCTTTTCCATGGATCCACGTCTGTATGGCGTGACCTTCCGCGGGTTGGGCTTCCCCGACAAATTTGCCTACTCCATGGAGCTGGCCTTCCGGTATGTGCCGACCATTGCCCGCGATTTCGGTGTTACTGTGGATGCCCAACGGGCGCGCGGCTATGAGCTGGAAAGCAGGGGCGGCAGTATTTTCAAGCAGCTGCTTCGCACGGCTCCCCTGATCGTCCCTGTGACGATGAACTCCATCCTTACGGGAGAGGATGTGGCCAACGCCATGGACCTGCGCTGCTTCGGGCAGGGACCGCGCACCTGGCTGACAAAGCTCCAGTATCACTGGCGGGATTATTTCCTGATCTCTTTCAGTGCGTTGATGTGGGTGACCGGCATGGTTATTCGGTACTGGTACGGGGTGGGGGGCTTCTGGGTTCCTGATTGGTGGTTACACCTGGCAGGTGGATGACAATAGAACAACGCCCGGGTATCGGTGCCCGGGCGTTGTTTTATCCTTTCATAAATCATGTCTTGGGTAGATCTCGCCAGCCTCGATCGCCACATCCAGGCGGTTCTCCTGGGGCGGGAACGTGCAGGTGGCGTAGTCGGTGAAGGCGCAGGGCGGGCTGTAGGCTTTATTGAAATCGATGAAGGTCCTGCCGTTGATGTGTGCGTCGGCATAGTGATAGCGGCCGGAGGGATAGGTGGGGTTGCCGTTGGTCCGGTCCATGAACTGAATGAAGAGCCGGCGGTCGGGCAGTTCCTCGGCGATCAGCTCGTACTGCTTTCCCTCCAGCTCGAAGCTGACAAATCCCTGCATGGGCTCGTCGAGGATCGCGCCCAGGATATCGGGCATCTTCACGATCCGGGGAATTTCATAACGGGTATAGGTGGCAGGGACGCGCAGCTCGGGTTTGACGGGATACCACTGCCGGCTGGGGAAGATGCGCCGCTGCTCACGCTGGTTGTCCCAGACGCGGATGCCGACCCCCTTCGAGCGCCGCACCACGACCATGCGAACATCATCAAAAGTGATGAAGCTGGGAACATCCTCCTGGTCCGCATCCAGCAGAATATTGGTTGCCGGCGTCCCATTGACTTCGACAGGCGTGCCATCTTCGACTTTCAGTGTAACGTTGTTGCCGTCAAATTCGAAAGTGCCAAGGCGGGCCGCGGCTCTTTTGGGAAGGAAGATATCCGAGGCGGGATCGGAGCCGATCAGGTTTGTCCCAACCCGCAGCCAGTACAACCCGGCCAGCGCCAGCCAGCCATTTTCCCGGCGCAGGTTGGCATCCATCTCCTGCCGCCATTTCGTGATGCTCTGAATGTATTCCTCGTTGTTCATGTTTTGGATTATACCTGAGGGAAACGGTTGGAAATTTACAGTTTTGTTACGAATTTAAAAACGCCTTCTTCATTCCTTGTAGATCTCCCCCGCCTCCACCCGGAAGGGAAGAAAATTTTGCTGGGGCGCGAACAGGCAAGTGGCATATGGCGTAAAGGCACACGGTGGACTGTAGGCAAAATTGAAATCCAGGATGACCCTGCCATCCACCACCGGCTCGGTGTACAGGTAACGGCTGGGAGGATAGGTTTCGCGACCGCTGGTCAGATCCTTGAACTTGAGAAAGAGTTTATCCTCCTTGGCCTGCGTCACCTCGAGCTTGTATTTTTTCCCTTCGTGAGTAAAGGTGAGAAAACCGTCCAGTCGATCGTCGACTGTGTCGCCAAAGGTATCGGGCTGGCCGGACGTTTTTGGTTCGGGATAAGCTGTGTAGCGGGCGTTGAAGCGGAACTGTTTGTTGATCGGGAACCACTTCAAAGCAGGTAAAGCGAATCGTTCCTCGCGGGTATTGTCCCAGACACGCATGGCATACCTGCCGGCGTGTTCGTGGACCACCATCCGGATCCTGCTCCAGGTCAGATAACTGGGATGCTCGTCCTGGGCGGATTTGAGGGTTGTTTTCCCCGTGAGCGGCTTGCCATTGATCTCGATATGGACACCCTCGGTTGCCTGGAAGCGGATGGTCCTGCCCTTCTTCTCGAGAATGCCGAGGAAGGTGGGTGCACTGTCGGGCAGGCTGATCTCGCAAAGCGGATTCGATCCGATCAGGTTCCTGCCCTCCTTGAGCCAGTGCAGACCGGCGAGCGCCAGCCAGCCGTTCTCACGAACGAGGCCATCGTATCTCTTTGCCCGCCATTCAAGAACTTCATTTTCGTATTCCTGTTCCTTGTTCGTCATAAGCGGATTATACAGGGGAGAGGTGGTTTGGTAAATTGGTAAATTGAGAAACGCAAAGAAGAACAGAAGGGGGAGGGGAACAAATCGCCCCGCTGCTCAGGCACCTTCTTGCAGCGGGGCGATCTTCCATCACCAATCTGAAATCTCAAAACCCCTATTCTTCCAGCGTGCTCACATCGCCTTCCGGCAGTCCCTGTGCCCTGGCCTTCAGCACGCGGCGCATGATCTTTCCGGAGCGTGTCTTGGGCAGCTTGTCCACGAAGGTTACACCTTCGGGGCGGGCGATCGGTCCCATGTGGGTGGCAACGTGCTGGCGTAATTCCTCCGCCAGGTCGGGGGACGGGGCAAACCCGTTCCGCAGCAGGACGAAGGTGTGGATGCCCTGGCCCTTGACCTCGTGCGGCAGACCGATCGCTGCGGCCTCCGCCACGGCATGATGGCTGACCAGCGCCGATTCAACTTCCGCAGTGCCGAGCCGGTGACCGCTGACCTTGATCACGTCGTCGACGCGGCCGATGATCCAGAAGTAGCCATCCTTGTCACGCCGGGCGGAGTCGCCGGTGGTGTACTTGCCGGGGTTCTTGGACCAGTACTGGCTGACGTAGCGATCCGGGTCGCCATAAATGGTGCGCAGCATGGCGGGCCAGGGATTCTTCAAAACGAGATAGCCTTCCTGCCCGTCTGCGACAGGATTGCCGTGCTCGTCCACGATCTCGGCTTCCTGCCCGAAGAACGGGCGCGTGCCCGAGCCAGGCTTGAGCGGGACAGTGGGAGTGGGCGTGATCATGAACATGCCGGTCTCGGTCTGCCACCAGGTATCCATGATCGGGCACTTCTCCTTGCCGATCACGCGGTAGTACCATTTCCAGGCCTCAGGGTTGATCGGCTCGCCGACGGAGCCCAGCAGCCGCAGGGAGGAAAGATCGTGTTTGTTGGGCCAGGCCTCGCCGAAGCGCATCAATCCACGGATGGCGGTTGGGGCAGTGTAGAAAATCGAGATCCCGAAGCGGCGCTTCGTCGTGACACGGCACGC
>JBLMZU010000007.1:0-3159 GCA_050258995.1 Bacteroidota bacterium | reverse complement strand
TAGATCCCAACCATCCTGAAAAGCCAGTGTACACGCTTCCAAGAAAGATCTATTACAACACCGTCGTCACCGGCCGATTACACAACTCGAACCATCCCTACGTTGGCTGGTCGTCGGTTGGAGCAGCCATCACCAAAGTCAAATACCAGGCGGCTCACGAAGTGTATAACAATATATTTCTGGTCGGGGATGGTCGGCCCGGCGGGCGAGACTTCTATGCAAATAGCGGCTGGGAGATCTATGATGGCAATGTGTATTGGCACTACAAGACTGGCTCGCCCTGGCTCCGCCTGCATACATCCTCTGGCATTAAGAAGGGTGTGCTAGATGTAGTGCTGCTCAAAAGCTCACAAGCCTATGCAGACTCACAAGTCTATTATCCTCCGGGATGGGAGAACTCCGGCCTGAGCCAGGATCCAAAACTGGACCATACCACGTACAAACCGATGGCGCCCTGGTGCACGATCGGCGCGGTCGACCTGCGCAAGACGCACTGGCCTGGAACCGATGCCTATGATCTCTTCCGCGGCGCCATCCCAGTGCCACCTGTATTTGGGATGAATGATGGAGGTTATGATGGACAAGCCACAGAATGAACACACGGGCGAGATCAACATCAGTGGGATCAGTAACAGCCAGATCGCGATAGGGCCTGGGAACACCCAGTCTCAGTCCTTCCAGGTCGTCAATGCACAGGTCACCCAGGCGGATCTACAGGCGCTTCACGCCCTGATCGAAGATCTGAAGCAGCAGGTGACCGCCACGGCGACACCCGAGCTCAAGGACAAGGCCATCGAGCGAGCCTCCGAACTGGAGCTGGCCATCACGGCTCCAAAAGCAGACTTGACCACGATGGAATACGTCCGTAATTGGTTCATCAAAACCCTGCCGCAGCTGGCCGGCGCGGTCAGCGCTCTGGTGGTGCACCCCATCGTGGGAAAGATCGTGGAAGTTTCCGGCGAAGCAATCGCATCGGAGTTCAAGCGCAAGTTCGGAATTCTTTAGAAGGGATCGTTTAATTAACCATAAAAACCAGAAGGATTTAATCCATGAAGGGAAATTCGCGCGAATTTTCCTTCATGGAATGATGCCGAAAGCGACAACCAGAAAGGTCTGATTAGAATTCCGGAACGATCATTCGCCTTCGGCAGGCAGGTGAGGCATGTCTGAAATATCAGAGCGGGTAAATATCCAGGGGCCGATTAGCAACAGTCAGATCGCCATTGGAGATCATAACATCCAGCTCCAAAATTTGACGGGCGTTACGGTCAATATCACGTCAGCCGACCAGCGCCCAATCTGGGAGCGCAGTAAAAAGACTGCCTCCAGCAGACCCCGGCCACCCCGTCTCTTTCTCGACCGGACGGCAGAGGTCCAGATGGTAAACCATTCGGTCCAGGCCTTTCAACCGGTCAGCCTGGACGGTGTGGCGGGATTCGGCAAGTCCACCCTGCTCAGGCAGCTTAGCTTCCTGCTGCGTCCCGGACAATATAGGGACGGCATCCATCATCTGCCTGCCTTACGACTCAAGATGGAGGACCTTCTGCAGGACATCTTCTCGATCTTCTACACGAGCAACCAGCCCGCCCTGCCAAACAGGGCGCAGCTGCAGGATTTGCTCCAGGAGATCAACGCAGTTCTTTTGATCGACGACGTCGACCTAAACCCGGACGAGCTGCAGGTGATGCTCGACCTATTACCCAACTGCATGTTCGTGATCGCCGCAACGCAGCAGGTCCTGCAAAGTGGTTTCAAAACAATTCAGCTCGGGGGCCTGCCGGAAAGCGATGCCATCGCGCTGTTCGAGAGCCAGCTCGAACGCGCTCTGAATGAGAACGAGAGGCAGATCGTGTGTGAGATCAGCGAGCTGCTGCTTGGACACCCGGAGAGCCTGTTCTGCGTGGCTGCCACCACCCATCGCGATGGACTGAACCTTGCCGAGGTGCAGGAGAAGCTGACTGGACTTACGCAAGAAGCGAAAAATGTGGCATGATTCGGGTATGAGCAAAATTACGAAACGAAAAGTAACCCGTTTGGACTACTGCCAATTCCTGTTGAGCAGTCAGATCAATTACACGTTGACGTATTTTGCGGACCACTCGGAGCACTTCAGCCATGATGCCATCAATCGTTACCTGGCTGGGGATCGTATTCCGCCCCACCTGGTTTGGGAGAACGTGAGTGGGCAAATCGTCACTAGTCCGAATGGCTTTGTCATCTTTGACGACATGGTACTGGACAAGGCCGAATCGCAGAAAATCGAGTTGGTGCGCAAGCAGTGGAGCGGCAATGCCAAACAAGTCATCCGCGGCATTGGCGTAGTCACCTGCGTCTACGTCAACCCGGAGAGCGACCAGTTCTGGATCATTGATTACCGGATTTTTGCACCCGAAACAGACCACAAGAGCAAGCTCGACCATATGCGCGAAATGTTGGCGAACGCTGTGCAGCAGAAGCGCCTGCCCTTTCGGGTGGTCTTGATGGATACCTGGTATGCGGCCAAAAACGAGCTGTTGTTCATTGAAGACCTGGGCAAGGTGTATTACTGCCCGGTACGTGAAAATCGGCTGGTGAGCTTGCACCGCAACGAGAAAGGCTACCACCGGGTGGACAGCTTGCTGTGGTCGCAAGACGAATTGCGGACGGGACGGCTCGTGCACTTGCGCGATTTTCCTGCCGGTCATCAGGTGAAATTGTTCCGCCTGACGCTCTCTACCGAGCGCACGGACTATATCGTGACCAACGATCTGGCTCAGGATTGGACATCGGCCACACAAGAGGTGTGGGGCTGGCGACCCAAGATCGAGGAGTTTCACCGTGAAGACAAGCAAGTGACCGGGATTGAAAGCTGCCAATGCCGCCGGGCTCGTATTGTGCGCAATCATATCGGCTGCGCCATGTTGGTTTGGGTACGCCTCAAGCAAGTCGCTTATGAAACCGACCAGACGATTTATCAAGTCAAGCATGGTTTGCTTTCCGATTACCTCTGTCAGCAACTGCGCTCACCCGCAGTTCGCATGACCCTTGCGTAAGTCCAGGAAATGATCGCGATAACAGAAAATGACAGAACCCTGGAGATCCATTCCATTACCGAAGAAGAGCTAAAGGATGTCCTCGCAGTCTACAGGGCATGTGAGGATTTCCTGGCATTGGGACCGG
>JBLMZU010000006.1:0-8390 GCA_050258995.1 Bacteroidota bacterium | reverse complement strand
AGACCCTGCGCCAATGGAATGAGAAGAAGGAATGCTACGACTTTTTAGGCAGAGAGAATGTGCTGCTGGTAAAAGAGGGGGGGGAATACAGGTTGCGTATTGTGGATGTAGGCTGTTTTAGACTCGATGTGCCTTCGAGTATTCGACCAGAGAAGATGACCCGGATCGAGCAGCGGGTCGAGAGGATGGTTTCGCTTTATCGATCGTCAAAGACACTTACCAGGCGTATAAAGGAACCAATCTACCCTCATAATGTATATGGACAATTAATTTGAAAACAGAAGCAGTGGATTTTGACCTTCATGGCATCGTTGGCATTCGCCTGATCAATGCAACGCCGGCGGACATTGCCGCAGTGAAGAGACAGCTTGGACCGATCCAGAGTTCCCTATCGAGAACGCCTGACATCGTTATCCGGTTTGTGGAGAAGATGCAATTTTCATCCACAGTCCGTTATCTGGGCGTGGACGACGCCGGGTTCACGGATGATGCGTTCTTCGTCTTTCGCGGGAAGCAGGAATCCAGTGTCAAGGTGCAGATACCGTTTGACAAGATTGGCAGTCAGCAGTGTGAGATCGTCTGCGAAAGCGGCCTGCTGGCAGTACCCCTCCTGATCGCCATCATAAATATGACCGCGTTAAGCAAGGGGGTTTTGCCCGTCCATGCAACAGCGCTTATCTATAACGGGAAGGGTGTGTTATTAACCGGCTGGTCAAAGGGCGGGAAGACAGAGACATTGCTGGCATTTGCTGCCAACGGCGCTCAATATGTCGGGGATGAGTGGATTTATCTGAGCAATGATGGGAACCATATGCATGGAATTCCGGAGCCAACGCGGATCTGGCTTTGGCATTTGCAGGAAATGCCTGAATACATGGCGATGGTCAGCCGCAAAAAGCTCCTCTGGCTTCGTGCTCTTAACACATTCGCAAAATCCATTATGTGGCTGGAAGCTCGTATGGGAAATGGATCCACAATTTCGCGAGTCCTGCATCGGTTTAGTGCACTGGTAAAGCGACAGCTCTATGTCCAGCTGCCACCTGAGAAGTTGTTTGGGCAAAAATCAGGCCGGACGGATCTGGGCCCGGAAAAAATATTCTGGGTTGTGAGTCATGAGAATTCCAATGTCGAAGTGCAGCAGATCAATGAACATGAGCTTGCCCAACGGACCGTTTTTTCGCTGCAGGAAGAGCGCATGGAATTTCTCTCTTACTACATGAAATACCGTTTTGCTTTTCCGGAATGCTCCAATCCGCTGATCGATCAGGTGGAGGAGGTTCAGAGGAGAATGCTTGTACATGCTTTCGCGGGCCGCGATGCCTACGCTGTATACCACCCCTATCCGTTCTCCATCCCTTCGATCTTTGAAAAGATCCAGCCTTACTGTGCATAAATAAAATACCAAGGACAAAGATGTTTACTGTAGCCTTAGTTGGCCCGGACGGAGCTGGAAAGTCCACAATCGGTCACAAACTCCAGCAGATCTCACCACTGCCCATGAAGTATGTTTATATGGGGGTGAATCTCGAATCCAGCAACCTGGTGTTGCCCACCACACGACTTATCCTGGAGATCAAGCGGGCTCGAGGCGGGCGTCCAGATATGGCAGGATACGGTCCCAGTACCCGGCATTTGGACCCCCGTCCCGAGAAATTCCTCAAGAGACTGGCAAAAGGCTCCAAAGAGGCGATGCGGATGTTGAATCTTGTTGCCGAAGAATGGTTCCGCCAGATGGTGGTCTGGTACTATACCGCCCGTGGTTACCTCGTTCTCTTTGATCGTCATTTCTATTTTGACTACTATTCCCATGATGTGGCCAACCCGGATCCCCACCTCTCCCTGATCCGGCGCCTGCATGGATGGATGCTGAAAAAGCTCTATCCCAAACCTGGTTTTGTAATCTTCCTGGATGCACCGGCGGAGGTCCTTTTTGCCCGCAAGCCTGAAGGAACGTTGGAAGGACTGGAGGCAAGGCGCCAGGAGTATGTCCATATGCGGGAGGCCGTCAAGGCACACGCAGTCGTCGATGTCTCGCGCCCGGTTGATGAGGTCGCACAGGAAATTTCTGAGTTGATTGTAAAGTTCTACCAGAATAAGAATGGTATAACTGCCAATACCAGCGGTGAAAATGTTTAAGCAGGTCGCACCGATCATTGTCGACAGCTCAATATTTGACAGGTTTATTGGGCTTCTGGAGCATACAGGTGGTGAGCGGGGGAACCTGCTTCGGGTGCTCACGTATCACCGTGTGGATGAGCCAGGTGTACGACCCTGGCTGGATCCTGCCCTGATCAGCGCGACGCCGGAAACATTCGAAACACAAATGAAGTATGTAGCCGCCAATTACCAGGTCATTTCGGTAATGGACCTGCTGCGGATTGTTGAAAATGAGAGTCGATTACCTCCGCGAGCAGTAATGGTTACCTTCGATGATGCATATTGTGATTTCGAGCAGCATGCATGGCCCATATTAAAAAAACATCATATTCCTGTTACTCTGTTTGTCCCGACCTCCTTCCCCGATCACCCGGAAAGAATATTTTGGTGGGACAGGCTGTCCTATGCTCTACATACCACAATCAAAGCGGAGATCGAGACACCCGCTGGACGCCTGCCCCTTTCAACTGTCGGGCAGCGCGCCCAGGCGGTTGCTGCGCTGAAGAATTATGTCAAAACGCTTCATCAGGAGGCAGCGGCTACCTATGTCGAGCAGATATGCAGGGAACTGGATGTACCTGCCCATGAGAACAGTGTATTGGGTTGGGATGCCCTCCGAGAACTTGCGAAAGAGGGGGTTACCCTATGCCCTCACACCCAGACGCATCCCATCATGAATCACATTTCTCCTGATGCGATGTACGGCGAAGCATATAACTCCATGCAGGATTTGGAGCGGGAGGTCGGCGGAATCGTCCCCGCCTTTGCATACCCAAGCGGATTCCATAATGAAGAGGTTGTCAGGGCGGTGGAGCGCGCCGGGTTCAGGCTGGCATTCACCACGGAGCGCGGCATTAATGACCTGGGTCGAGCTCATCCCCTCCAGCTGCAGCGCATCAATGTCGGCATGCGAACGACGATACCAATACTGCGCGCCCAATTGTTATCTATGTCAGCTACAATCTATCCACTGGGTAAAAAGATATTTCGTTAAACGAACAAAGCAGTACGATCCTTTCTGAATTGCCATCGAGGTATCACAATGTCATCATTACATATTTTAACAACAGGGCCTCCGCTTTTTCAACAAGTCTTTGCTGTTTTGTAAAGCAATTGCCCGGTGCCTGACATCCGGCAATGCCATGTGCTCCAGTTTATGTCTTTCTGGACGGCCTTCGTTCTCTCACTTATGATCCTTCTCCTTTTTGGTATACCGTATCGATTATGTGTCTGTATCAAGTAAACGGGAGGGAGATCCTTGAATAGAAATCTAATATAAATAGGATTAGCCATGAAAATTCTTATTGCCAGCAAAATATATGCCGACTCAATTGAGAAATTGAAGGAAAACCATGAAGTGATCTGTGCATTTGGCGCAGACAAGGAGACTCTGAAATCAGCAATCCAGGGTTGCGATATCCTGATCTTCCGCAGCGGTGTGGATATCTCTGCGGATGTGATGGCAGCTTCCTCGAACTTAAAGCTGCTTCTCCGGGCAGGATCCGGCGTCGACAACCTCGACATGGATTATGTCAATCAACGCGGTCTAAAGCTTGTCAGAATTCCAGGCCCGGGTGCAAAAGCAGTTGCAGAGCTGACCTTTGCCATGCTGCTGGCGCTGGCACGCAATCTTGTCGTGGCCGACCAGCTGACCAAACAGGGCCACTGGGCAAAGAATGAACTCACCGGGTATCTGCTCACCGGCAAAACGCTGGGAGTGGTCGGTGCCGGAAACATCGGGACCATGGTGGGCCACCTGGGAACTGCCTGGGGGATGAAGGTCCTGGGATGTGTAGAACATGTCGATCTTGAAAGAGTGAATGTGTATGAGCACGCCGGGATCCATCTGACGACCTGTGCGGAACTCATGGCCGAGGCGGATTTCATCAGCGTGCATGTCCCGCTCAAGCCGACCACACGCAATTTTATCAACAAGGATATCCTTGCCCTGGCAAAGCCCAGTGCTTATTTGGCGAACCTGGCACGCGGCGGCGTTGTTGATGAAGAGGCGCTGTATCAGGCCCTGGTCGAGGGAAGACTGGCTGGCGCGGCACTGGACGTCCACAAGGCAGAGGGGGAGGGCAAGGTGTCACCCCTGGCCCAGTTAAAGAACGTCATCCTGACCCCGCATATTGGAGCCAGCACCTATGACTCCCAGATGGAGATCGGTGAGATCGTCCTGAACAATGTGGAAGCTTTTATGGCCGAACAAATGTCGGTAAGGCCGGCTTCGGCTCAAGTTTCGGCCGACTGAGCAAATGGATGATCAATCGATCACCAACGTTTACTAACACATGGAGAGCAAAATGTTAAAAAAAACCACACAACTTAAACAAATGCTGCAATCCAAAGAGCTGGAATTCATCATGGAGGCCCACGATGGTCTCAGCGCGAAGATCGTGGAAGAGACCGGCTTCAAGGGGATCTGGGGCAGCGGGCTCACGATTTCAGCATCGATGGGAGTTCGCGACAACAATGAAGCGAGCTGGACCCAGGTGCTTGAGGTCATGGAGTTCATGAGCGACGCGACCACCATCCCGATCCTGCTGGATGCGGATACCGGTTACGGCAACTTCAATAACGTCCGGCGGCTGGTTCGCAAGCTGGAGCAGCGCGAGGTTGCCGGCATGTGCATTGAAGACAAGCTATTCCCCAAAACCAACTCGTTCATCAAGAGTGAAGAACAGCCTCTGGCGGATGTCGATGAGTTTGCTGCCAAGATCAAGGCAGCCAAGGACACCCAGAAAGATCCGGATTTCTGTGTCGTTGCCAGGGTCGAGGCATTGATCGCCGGGTGGAATGTCGAGGAGGCCCTGCGGCGGGCGGACGCTTATCACCAGGCGGGCGCTGATGCCATCCTCATGCACAGCAAGAAAAAGACTGCTGATCAAATCCTGGAATTCATGCAGGCCTGGGGAAACCGGTGCCCGGTCGTGATCGTCCCGACCACTTACTACGCCACCCCCACTTCGGTCTATGAAGAGGCAGGAATCAGCCTGGTGATTTGGGCGAATCATCTGTTGCGGACCAGCATCACGGCCATGCAGAAGACCGCCGCCCAGATCTATCAGGAGCGCTCCCTCAACTCGATCGAAGGAAATGTTGCCACAGTCAAGGAAATATTCCGATTGCAGAATGCTGCTGAGCTGGAAGAAGCTGAAGCAAAGTACCTTCCCAAGGTTGTTGCCTAACGCAGCGATTCGACTGACCCCGTATTGAAATTTCGAATGACATCCCTCGTAAGCTCCCAATGTATGAGGAGCTTACGAGGATTTAAGAGGCTTAACGTTTTCCGTGGATACAAAAAACAAACTTCCCCATGCATTTATTATCGGCCTGGACTGCATTACAGGCTTACAGTCGGCGCGTATTCTGGCCCGGCATGGCATTCCCGTCATCGGCCTGGTAAAAGACCCGGACCATTTTTGCTGCCGCACAAAGGTGGTCGAAAAGATCTTTAAAGCCAATACGGCCGGCGAAGAATTCATTGAACTGCTGGAAAAAATGGGCCCCACCCTCGAGCAGAAGGCGGTCCTGTTTCCATGCACGGACATGAGCGTCCTGACTTTGTCTCGCAACCGTCGGCGCCTGGAGAAGTGGTATCACATTGCCCTTCCCCAGACTGAAATGGTCGAGATGCTGATGGACAAGGTCAGCTTTTACACTTATGCTGAGAGGGAAGGCTTGGCGATTCCGCGAACGTTTTTCCTGAGAAGCAGGGCTGATGCTGATGCGGCTGCAGGCGAGCTGGCCTATCCATGCATCATGAAGCCACCGATGAAAACTCCCACCTGGGAGAAGAATACCAAAGCCAAGGTGTACAAGGTGGCAAGCCGACAGGAATTTCTCGAGCTGTATGACCGGTGCGCAGGCTGGGCTGATCTGTTAATGGTTCAGGAGTGGATCGAAGGGAACGATGCCGATCTGTATTCCTGCAACTGTTATTTCGATGCCAATTCAGAGCCACTGGTCACCTTCATCGCCCGCAAGATCCGTCAATGGCCTGTGGAGACCGGAACCAGCTGCCTGGGAGAGGAGTGCCGGAATGACGAAGTTCTGGAAGAGTCCCTTCGTCTATTCCGCAGCGTAAACTATCACGGGCTGGGTTATGTGGAAATGAAACGGGACCAACGAACGGGCAGGCACTATATAATCGAGCCCAATATCGGCCGGCCGACAGGCAGGTCCGCCATCGCGGAGACCGGTGATGTTGAGCTGCTTTATACAAAATATTGCGATCTGCTGGATTTACCTCTGCCTGAAAACCGGGTCCAAAAGTATCAAGGCGTAAAGTGGATGTACCTCCGGCACGATATTCAGTCGGCACTCTACTACTGGTGGCGCGGCAAGCTGACGATCCGGGAATGGTGGCGCTCCATTCGCGGCCGCAAGATGGACGCCGTCTTTGCCTGGAACGACCAGGCACCCTTCTGGTTTGACCTGTGGGGCTTTCTGGGGACCTTGTTCAAAACCCTATCCAGAAAAATTGGCCCCAAAAAGCAAAAATCCCCTGGGGATTTGGCCTACTCCGTGGAAGAACAAGCTTGATAAGGTTTTTGCCGGATTTTCCTGGATATGCTTCATAGGGGGATTATCCATTTAATTTCATGCCCACCCTTTAATGGTTTGGGAGCAAGATCAGTCAACGGTGTTATGTTGATTGCTGTTTGAATTTACCAAACAGTTTTGCCGCCTTGAAATCGAATTGGGAGAGCATCATGAACAACAAGCTGGAAGAAATGCTGCAGACCAATGAGAGGCAGCATGAGTATTATGAGAAGGCAGATGGATCTGCCGAGTCTTCCATCAACAGCCAGGCTACAAACTACTGGAGGCGTACCCGGAGGAATGTATTCAGCGTTTTTCGAAACGCGGAAATCCGAGAATCGATTGCCCGGTTGCACACACAATGGATGGGGGATGTGTCAAATGCAAAGGTTCTCGACCTGGGACTGGGCATCGGAAATCCCTTATCGCTTAAGCTGGCAGGCGCAGCCCGGGAATATGTAGCAATAGACCTCAGCTCAAATCGTATGGAGATCTTCCGAAAGAAACTGGAGGAGGCGGGCATTGAGGGAGCCAGAACATATGTAGATGATTTCCTTAGCGATGCCTTTCCTGAGGTGGGTTTTGATGTGGTGTATGCGCTGGCAATCTTTCATCACTTTAAACATTTGGGTGCCTTTTTGGATTCTCTTTCCAGGCGCATGTCTCGCGGAGGAATTGTCATAACCCTGGACCCATTAGAGACATGGTTTCCCATTAAATTGATTCGCCTGGCATATCGCCCGTTTCAAACGGATGCAGACTGGGAGTATCCATTTACGCAGGAAAGTCTTACGGCCATTCAGCATAAATATATGATTGAACGTGTCCAGGGAATCTATGGTTTTAGCAAATGGGCTATTCCCATCAGCTTGTTTAACCCGCAGATCGCCAGGCAGTACGCCTGGCGCTGGCACCAGAAGGATCTGCAATGCGCGACGAGCCTGACGGCCATTCGCTCATGTCTACGGGTTTCGTTGCTGTTAAGAAAGGAACAAAAGCTGGCCTCCATAGCGTATTGATCCTGTCAATTCGTAAATTCAGGCGGGTAAGATGACGGAAAGTAACACCATCAAAATCTGGTATATCCATGGTAGAGGCATTTTTGACCAGACATATAAAAACTATCCTAAGCGGTATTATCCTGCTTATCCTTTTTGCAAGTGGATGTGCTCAGACACAAACAGAACCGACCCCAATAAGTACCTCCACACCGGTACCAACCAGCGATCAAAGTACTCCCACACCGACGGTTACGCCGCCTGTAACGCCCACCCCGCTGGTGCAGTCGATTGAGGTAAAGATCCCTTACAGCAGGAATAGCATCTGGAATACGCCCATCGGCCCCTTTGCCATTTATGATCCGCACTCGCAGGAGATGGTTGCAAACCTGATCCATGCCAACGATGGGGAGATCATTACACCAAGCAATTACAACTATCCGGTCTATTTTGCGGATGCGAACACACCGCGCTGGACCATCCCATGCACGATCTATAAATGTACGGTGGCATCTTCGGATAGCGACGTCGTACGAACAGACTTGCTTGAAAACGTCCCCATCCCGGATGGCGCACAGCCGGCTCCGGATACGGATGGGCGTATGATCATCATCGACAAGGATACGAACACCGAGTATGACCTTTGGCGGGTGAGTCGTAACGCCACCGGTTGGGAGGCAGGCAACG
>JBLMZU010000005.1:0-23972 GCA_050258995.1 Bacteroidota bacterium | reverse complement strand
ATCCTTGTGCTTAGCACCTACGATGACAAGCAGTTCATCTTTGGGCTGCTTGGCAACGGGGCTGCGGGTTATCTGACCAAGGAGGAAGTCCCCGAGACGATTGTGGAGGCCGTCCGTGGTGTGGCCCGTGGGGAGAAGGGCTGGGTAAGCCGCCGCGTGGCCGCCATCATGTCTGCCTGGACGCAGACGGATGAGATCACCAGCAAAAGCCTGACGCCGCGCGAGCTGGATGTGCTCAAGTGGGTGGTCAAAGGCAAGACCAATCAGGAGATCGGCATGGAATTGGGGATCAGCCAGAAGACCGTGGAGAAGCATCTGGAATCGGTCTTCGCCAAGCTTAAAGTCACATCACGGGTGGAGGCTGCGGTCCTTGCCGTACAGGAAAAGTGGGTTTAACTGTAACCTTTTTTAGGCAAATCCCGTATTGTTCGTGGTTTCCAAAGCAGGTATAAAACAAAAGTCGTAAGTGAAGAATACAATATGGAACCGCATTAATGCCTGGGCTACCGGGGGCCGGTATTTGTGCACTGAGCGGTGTTTAATGGTAATGGAAACCAAAAGAACAATCCGGGTCGTCCTGGCGGATGATCATTCGATGGTGCGTCGAGGCATCCGGAGAATATTGGAAAAATGTTCAGATTTTGCCGTGGTTGGGGAAGCAGGCACGGGCACAGCTGCTCTCCGTCTCGTACAGGATCTAAGACCAGACGTCCTGCTCCTCGACATTGAAATGCCTGAAATGAAAGGGGATCAAGTGGCATATGAATTAAGGAAGATGGGTTTCCCTGTATCGATCCTGGTATTGAGTGCCTGTGAAGACCCTTACTTCATCCAGCAAATGATCAAGGCGGGCGTGGATGGCTACCTCAACAAGGACGAGTCCCCCGACCGGCTTCGCCAGGCAGTATATGAGGTCGTACGAAAGCGCGTGCACCTGTGCATCACCAGCCGGTTGACGGCCGTTTAATTCGGCTCGCTCCTCCCAATTTATAAAAATCAAAAAATTACTACATTGTCCTCTCACTGATCTTCACGCGCCAGCATGAAGAGAGAATGTTTCACGTTTAGCGTATCTTTTTTTCGCTGGACGTGTTGAAGAAGGCAAACTGGGTCCCATTTGTTTCCCGTGATGGGGAAGCGCGGTATGGACATATGACGGTTTTTTCTGCAACATTTATTGTTCATCATTTGACGTCCGTTTGTTGTTCGGTTCCAGAGGAGGAGTGTGCCTATGACAGACTGCCAGACGAACTGAATCTTCCCGTCACGTTCTTTTCCATATTATGAAGGAGATGACTCAAATGGCTGACCAAAAGACTCAAGCACACGACAAGCAGGTCCTGCATAAGCTGGGGTATGCGCAGGAGCTCTCCCGCCGCATGAGCGGTTTCTCGAATTTTGCAATTTCGTTCTCAATCATCTGCATCCTGGCGGGCGGTATTTCCGCCTTCCCGGCTGCGTTCAACTCGGCAGGGCCAGGCGGCGCGTTCTGGATCTGGCTGATCGGCGGCGCGCTGGCCATGTCAGTGGCCTGGGGGATGGGCCAGATCGCCTCCTCCTTCCCGACCGCCGGCGGCCTGTATCACTGGAGCTCCCACCTCGGCGGAAAAGCCTGGGGCTGGGCAACTGCCTGGTTCAATCTCGTCGGTCTGATCTGTGTGGTTTCTTCGGTGGATGTCCTCCTCTATGCTGTTTTCTTCAAGGGGATTCTGCTGACTGATACCTTGAAAATGGATACCTCCGGTTTCGGTTACTGGCACCAGTTCATTTTTGTCGCGGTTGTTTTGATTACGCAATCCCTCCTGAATCACTATGGCATCGGGATTACCACCAAGCTCACCGATATCAGTGGTTATCTGATCTTTGCATTGACCATCATTTTGATCATTGGTCTGTTTGCATTCAGCCCGGTTGCCATGGATTTTTCCCGCCTGGTCCAGTTCCAAAACTTTACAGGTGATGCGGGCGGCGGCGTGGTGCCTTTCACGACGCAGGGGATCGGCTTTGCCTTCCTGCTTGGACTTTCCTATGTCTGTTACACCATCACCGGCTTCGATGCCTCCGCCCATACTTCTGAAGAGACCCAGGATGCACAGGTCAATGTCCCCAAGGGGATGTGGCAGGCCGTGTTCTGGTCGTGGGTGTTCGGTCTCGTGGCTGTGGCTGCCTATGTGCTGACCATGCCAGATATAAAGGAGGCGGCTGCCGCAGGCTGGGGCTCATTCGACTACATGTGGAACGCCTCCGCCATGCCCTATGCGCTCAAGCTGTTTCTTGCCATTGGCCTGGTGGTTGTGAACTACATCTGTGCCCTGGCCGGGCTGACTTCCACCTCCCGGATGATGTATGCCTTTTCTCGTGATGGCGGCCTGCCGGCTTCGAAGACTCTTTCGCGGGTCAGTACCAGGTTTCGCACACCCACATATGCCATCTGGACATCGGCTGCACTTGCGCTGCTCAGCACGGTGTATGCCCCGTTCTACCTGGTCCTGGCGGTGGCCTGTGCCGTCTTCCTCTACATTTCCATGATCATGCCGATCGCAGCAGGTTTGCGGGCAGAAGGCGGACCGAAATGGCCTGAAAAAGGCCCCTTCAATCTTGGTGCTTTCTCCAAGCCGAATGCCATACTTGCCATTGTCTTTGGTTTTGTATTGGCGATCACAGGCTTCTTCCCGCCCAATGAAAAGGTATTTCATCTAACGATTATTCTGATCGTGGCCTTACTGGCATTATGGTCCAGGCGTTCTGCAATTGTGGGGATTGTGGTTGCCGTAGCAGGCTTGCTCCTGACCTATGTTGCCATTCCGGAAGGCTCTCTTGTCCACGCCTTGATCCCGAATGCATCGACTGCCTATATTGCCATTGCCATTGCAGTCATTGGCGCAGCGTTTACGTATCTCAAGGGTGGGGAATCCAGTCGCTTCGAGGGAGTGCCTGAGGGCGAGAAGATCGTCCAGCGCCAGAAGATGATCGCCGAGATCGAAAAGCAGTATGGCGAACAATAGCGCTTCCTATTCCATGAAAAGGCGCGGGATCTTGGAGTTCCGCGCCTTTTCGGGAGGACAAAATGAAGTACATCCTTGGGATCGACCAGGGGACGACGCAAACCACGGCAGTGGTAGTGGACGAAAACGCCTCCTTCGTGGAGAAAAACTCGATCCCGCTGCCGGCGCGTTTTCCCATCCCGGGCTGGGTGGAACAGGATCCGTTCGACATTGTCCGCACTGTTAAAGAGGCGGTCGCTCCCCTGATCGCGAAATACGAAATCGCCGCCGTGGGCTTCGACAACCAGGGGGAAACCTTTGTGGTCTGGGATCATGAGACGGGGCAGCCTCTCACACCCGCCATCGTCTGGCAGGATAAGCGCGGCGTGGATGTCTGCGAAGCGATCGCCGGCCAGGTGGATCACGATTCCCTGCGTCAAAAGACAGGTCTTCTCCTCGATAGCTACTTTTCCGCGCCCAAGTTTCGCTATGCCTGGGAACATGATCCCGGGCTCAAACGCGCGGTCGAGGCAGGCCGTGCCCGCTTTGGCACCACCGAAACCTGGGTGATCTGGAATCTCTCGAATCGGGACCTGCACATTACTGATCCCTCAACAGCCTCCCGTACGCTGCTTTTTGATGTCAATCGCCTGGACTGGGATGATGCACTGCTTTCTCTGTTCGGCGCAACCCGGATGATTCTTCCTCGTGTTGTTCCCTCTGCGGGCTATGCGGGTGATATCGATTTTGGGGACGGCAAGCCGCTCCCACTGCACGCGCTTCTCGTCGACCAGCAGGCTGCTTTGTTTGGCCAGGCCTGCTTCAAGCCGGGGGAGATGAAATGCAGCTTTGGCACCGGCAGCTTCCTATTGATGAATATCGGCAGCCAGATGCGCCTTTCCAATCATGGGCTGCTCACCACGCTGGCTTGGCACTGGGGGAAGGAGACATCCTACGCGCTCGACGGTGGGATCTTTGTGACCGGCGCGGCAGTGCAGTGGCTGACCGAGTCGCTTGGCTTTTTGCCAGACCCGGTGGCAAGCGCCGAGGCCGCCATGCGATCCAGGGATGGCCAGGTGGTGGTTGTCCCGGCCCTGCAGGGACTGGCTGCCCCGCACTGGCTGTCCGATGTGCGCGGTGCGGTCTTCGGCCTGAGCCGCGGTTCGCTGCCCGCGGATATCGTGCGGGCCACGCTGGATGGGATCGCCTTTCGCGTCTATGAAGTGGTCCATGCCATGTCACAGGATGCTGGCCAGGCGCCCCTTCACCTCAAAGTGGATGGCGGGCCGTCGGGCAATCCTTATCTCATGCAGTACATTGCCGATCTGTTGAACGTTGAGGTCCGCGTGGCCGCGGCCCGGGAAGCGACCGCCATGGGCATTGCTCACCTGGCTGCTCATTCCGCACTCGGAATTTCACTTGATGATCTCGCTAGTTGCTGGCAGTCGGAAGCGGTTTACCGGCCGCAGATCGACGAAGCTGAAAGACAGGGCCGCCTGGCAAAATGGAACAGGGCCCTGGAAGCAGTGAAGGTGTATCATGGAGTATGAATAAGAAACAGGTAAACCAGGAAACATGGCTTACCTGTGTACTTGTATACGAATGTGCTGATCTTCTTTCCTACCCACATTATCTATGAACCCAATCTACGACATTGCCATCATCGGCACGGGGGCAGTCGGCTCCGCGATTGCGCGTGAGCTTTCGCGCTACGAATTGGATATTGTCCTCCTTGAAGCAAATCCAGATGTTGGTATGGGCACATCCAAGGCCAGCACCGCCATCTGGCACACCGGCTTTGACGCCAGACCCGACTCGCTCGAAGCGGCCCTCATGCACAGAAGCTATCCACTCATGGAGGCCTTCATGCAGGAGGTGGGCAGCCCCTTCGAGCGCAGCGGCGGATTGCTGATCGCCTGGACCCAGGAGCAGCTCGATATGCTGCCCACTCTTCTTGAGAAGGCCCATAAGAATGGTGTGATGGATGTACACCTGATCAGCCGGGAGGAAGTCTATCGACGTGAGCCGCATCTCGGGGATGGCGCGCTGGGTGGGATGCTTGTCCCTGGGGAGGGGATCCTTTGCACGTTCACCATCCCGCTGGCCTGTGCGACACAGGCGGTCGTCAACGGGGTGACCTTGAAGCTGGGATTCCGGGTGCAGAAGCTGGAAGAGGCTGCATCAGGCGAAGGGCAGGAGGGTGTCTGTCATGCGCTCTCCAGTCAGAAGGAGGTTATCCATGCACGCTGGGTCATCAATGCTGCCGGTTTACATTCCGATGAAGTGAACAGGTATTTCGGATATGAGAATTTCACCGTCACGCCGCGGCGAGGGGAGCTGATCGTCTACGATAAGCTGGCCCGTCCCCTGGTAAATCATGTTCTTCTCCCTGTCCCGACGGCGACCACCAAGGGCGTGTTGATCAGTCCGACGGTCTATGGCAATGTGCTGCTGGGACCCACCGCCGAGGATCTGCCCGATAAAACTACGACCAACACCAGCGCCAGTGGATTGCAGTCGCTCCTCGATAAGGGAAAAAAGATCCTGCCGGAGCTGCTTGAAGAGGAAGTGACCGCCACGTATGCCGGTTTGCGCGCCGCCACCGAGCACAGCGATTACCAGATCGCGCTTCATGCAGAGCAAAGATACATCTGCGTAGGCGGCATCCGCTCGACAGGGATCTCGGCAAGCCTCGGGATCGCAGGATACATTGTGGACCTGTTGAAAGAAGGTGGGGTTGCACTCAAGCCAAAATCCGAATTCAGGACCGTTAGGATGCCGAATATTGGTGACGCATTTCCCCGCCCCTATCAGCGTGCCGAATGGATCGCTGAAAATCCCGACTATGGAAAGATTGTCTGTCACTGCGAGCGCGTGACCCTCGGCGAATTGAAGGATGCCCTGCGTGCCAATATCCCGGCAACGACCCTGGATGCCCTGCGCAGAAGGACCCGCGCCATGCAGGGACGCTGCCAGGGGTTCAATTGTCAGGCCAATCTGGTCCAGATGATGAAGTCAGGGAGCTTGCTCCAGAAACGACAACAGCAGGCTGCTGGACCGGATCGTACTGCCGATGTGCTGATCGTTGGCGCCGGCCCTGCTGGTCTTGCTGCCGCGCTTGAGCTGAAAAAACTTGGCATCCAGGATGTCGTTGTGGTCGAGCGCGAATCGGAAGCTGGTGGGATCCCGCGCTTGTGTGGTCATACTGGCTTCGGGCTGCGGGATTTACACCGTATAACGACAGGGCCCAATTACGCGCACAGATACAGAGAGATGGCCGAGAATGCAGGAATAAAGATCCATACGAATACAACAATTACAGACTGGGACGGCACTGCCAGGAACGGCGGCTCGTGCCAGTTACGGTTCACTTCCCCGGACGGGACGGGAACAATTGAAGCAAAGTCTGTATTGCTGGCTACCGGTGTCCGTGAAAGACCGCGCGCTGCGCGGCTGGTACCGGGACACCGTCCGCAGGGAGTTTTTACAACCGGATCGCTTCAGCGATTTGTCTATGAATTCAATCTGCCTGTAGGAAAGCAGGCGGTAATTATCGGTGCGGAACAGGTGAGTCTCTCCGTTGTGCTGACCTTGATGCATGCAGGTGTGAAAGTTTTGAACTTGGTAACTGAATTGCCGCATCACCAGCTCTATCTGCCCGTCTTTCTGCCCGCCAAGATCCTCTACGCAGATATCCTGGCCCATGCGCCGATCCTGACGAACACTCGAATATCAAATATTCTTGGCCGCCAGCGCGTGGAAGGAATTGATGTTGTAAACCTGGCCTCCGGTAAAACCCAGACGCTTGAATGTGACACGATCGTTTTCACCGGCGACTGGATCTCGGAGAATGAGCTGGCGAGGAAAGGGAATGTACATACCGGGAAACCATCCCTGGGACCACAGGTGGATGCCTGGTACCGCACCTCGCAGGTCGGTGTGTTTGCGGCTGGAAACCTGCTGCGCGGCGTGGAGACCGCGGACTGGGCGGCGCTCGAGGGCCGCAGCGCAGCACGATCCATCGCCAGGTTTTTGGGAAACGCCGAATGGAGCGGGAGCCGGCTCGAGATCTGGCCTGAGGCGCCTTTCACCTGGATCTGCCCCAATGTGCTCAGCCCCGATGCCTCCATAGACAGCTTCCGCTTTCGTTCCAGGGAGTTCCGTCAAAATGCCCATTTGCAACTTACCCAGGGCGGGCGGGTTTTGTATCAAAAGAAAATGAGCCGCCTCTTTGCGAATACATCCTTGAATCTGAGCAGTGACTGGGTCGAAAAAGTGGACTTTACCGGAGAACCTGTAAAACTTGTCGTTCAAGCGTGAGTCATGGTAAAGTACAATACTTTACCGGGACAGTCTCATTTCATGCCGGAGTGAACATGCAAATCGCACTTGTCATCGGTTCGACCATTTCAACCATCAAGGACGAAGCCATTCGTGGACGAAAATTGTTGATCGTTCGCAAGACGGATACGGCCGGGAATATGACAGGCGAGCCGTTCGTCGCCGTCGACACGGTCAGCGCCGGGGCCGGGGACCTGGTCCTGATCACCGATGGCTCCTCCGCCCGGTTCACCTCCCAGACCAACAACACTCCTGTGGACGCAGTCATCGTCGGTGTGATTGACTCGCTGGAGCTGGGTGGTGAGGTTACTTATAGAAAATAATAACTGGAAGCCCTAAAGGTCTTCAAGTCCTTTGGGGTTTTATGTTTACCTATATCATGGCTGAGTCGCGCGACCTGTTGTCTGTTGGTGTGGATGTGGGTACGACCACCACGCAAATCATCTTCTCGCGCCTCAATCTACAGGATGTTTCCAGGGCCGGACAGATCCCCCGCATCAACATTACCGACCGCAGGGTCATTTATCAGAGCCCGATCGTTTTTACCCCGCTGATCGATTTCGAGACCATCGACGCCGATCGATTAAAAGAGATCGTCCGCCGCGAATATTTGGCTGCCGGGGTCGATCCCAGCCAGGTGGAAACGGGTGCGGTCATCATTACCGGGGAGACGGCCAAGAAAAAGAATGCCGACGAGATCCTGCGGGCCTTATCCGGGCTGGCAGGCGAATTTGTCGTCAGTGTTGCCGGTCCGAACGTCGAAAGTATGATCGCCGGCAAAGGCGCAGGCGCAGCGGAGTATTCCCAGAAGAATTACGCCACCGTCACAAACGTGGATATCGGTGGTGGCAGCGCCAACAGCGCCACCTTCCGGGCTGGCAACCTGATCGGCGCCGCGGCAATGAACTATGGCGGTCGCATCCTGGAAGTGGAGAATTCCACTGGCCGGGTGCGCCATATTGCCGGGCCCGCAAAACATATTTTGAGCGATATCGGTTTGAGCCTGAACGTCGGAGATTCGCCCTCCCTCGACGAACTGCGGCGTTTCACCGACCGCATGGCCGACATGACCGTGGAACTGATCGAAGGCAGCTCCTCATCGCTGGCCCAAAAAATTTATCTCACACCATCGGTCGGGGTTTCCGGCAGGGATTCAGTGTTGATGTTTTCCGGAGGCATCGGACATTATTATTACAACCCGATCCCGATCCACTCTGTCAGCGACGCCACCCGGCACGATGACGTGGGCCCACTCCTGGCTGAGTCATTACGCAGACACGCGGTGTTGAACACTTATACAATCGTCCAGCCCTCGGAGACGGTGCGTGCCACGGTGCTGGGAGCCAGCACACAGACGGTTACACTCTCCGGCTCGACGATCTGGGCCGAGCGCGAAATCCTTCCATTGAAAAACGTTCCCGTTACCCGGCCCGTGCTTCCCGCCTTGCTCGAGCCGGGTTCCATTTCAAGGAGTGTTTCCGAAGCTGTGACACGCTGGGATGTCAACCTGGCAACCGATCCGTTTGCAGTTGCCCTGGACCTGGATCGATCCCTGGACTATCAGCTGTTGACCCAGCTTGCCGGCGGCTTGAACGATTTTGCAAACAGCATGCCTGCGGATCGTCCGCTGATCGTGATCATCGAGCGTGATTATGCCCAGGCCCTGGGGCAGACTGTCAAGGGCCTCAACCCTGCGCGTGCCCTCTTGGTGATCGACCAGGTTGGCCTGTCGGAAGGCGATTACATCGATATCGGTGTCCCACTCATGGACGGACGCGTGGTTCCGTTGAGTGTAAAAACATTGATTTTCTACCATTAGAGGTGATAATGAGGATCAGTGCCCGTGTTGAAAACAGCAGGGATAAAAATCAAGTGACGCTGCAAACGAACGGCAACGTCCACTCGATCAGCATTCCTCCCAAGTCCACGGGGTATGGCTCGAGCGCAAACGGAGGCGAGCTGTTGTTTCTTGCACTGGCTTCCTGTTATTGCAATGACATCTATCGCGAAGCTGCAAAGCGGAATATCAAAGTGGAACGGGTGGAAGTCACAGTGGAAGGTAGTTTCGGCGGGGAAGGCGAACATGCCGGGAACGTGACTTATCGAGCAAAGGTCTTTGCAGATGCCAGTGAAGATGAGATCCGTGAGTTGATGAAGTTTACCGACACGGTTGCCGAAATTCAAAATACAATGAGAACTGAAACGCCTGTCGTTCTGGCCGAGATCGAAGCTGTGAAAATCTAAAGTTCTCTTTCTCTTGCCTTTGTGACACTTCGTGGTAAAAGGAACCATTATGCTGCTAAGAACCAAACTGCATGGAAGAACCTACGAGTTCCCCGACATCCGCCTTCTGATGGGCAAGGCCAATGAGGAAAAATCAGGGGATCGGCTGGCAGGGGTGGGTGCAGAAACGGCCGCAGAGCGCGTCGCTGCGAAGCTGGTCCTGGCAGAGGTGCCTTTGTGGGTCCTGCGTGAAAACCCTGCCGTGCCTTATGACCAGGATGAAGTTACGCGTGTCATTCAGGATGCGGTCGATCCGAATGTCTATAATGAGATCAAGGATTGGACGGTGGGGGAGTTCCGGGAATGGATCCTGGCCGATAGCACCTCGTCCGACATGATCCGTCGCGTTTCTACAGGACTCACCTCTGAGATGGTCTCGGCTGTCACGAAGCTGATGTCGAACCTCGATCTGATGTATGCGGCGAAGAAGATCCCTGTCAGTGCCCACTGTAACAATACAATCGGTTCGCCTGGCACACTTTCTTCGCGTAACCAACCTAATCACCCCACCGACGCTCCGGAAGGTATTCGCGCTGAGATTTATGAAGGCCTGTCCTATGGTTCGGGTGATTCGGTCATCGGCATCAACCCTGTCGACGACTCCTATGGCTCCGTTTCCCGCCTGCTCGATATGACCCATGAGGTCATCAAGACCTGGAACATCCCTACTCAAAACTGTGTATTGGCGCACGTGACCACGCAGATGAAATGCATGGAGTCCGGCTCGCCGGTCGGCCTCGTCTTCCAATCCATTGCCGGCTCACAGAAAGGCAACGATTCTTTCGGCATCTCCGTCGGCATGCTGGACGAAGCCTATGCCCTTGCGAAGAAGCACTGTTTCCCCAAGGGACCCAACTTCATGTATTTCGAAACCGGGCAGGGCTCAGCCCTCTCGGCCGACGCCCATAATGGCTGGGATCAACTCACGCTCGAGGCGAGAAATTACGGCCTGGCAAAGCGCTACGACCCGTTCCAGGTCAATACGGTCGTTGGGTTTATTGGTCCCGAGTATTTGTATGATGCCCGCCAGATCCAGCGCGCCGGGCTGGAGGACCACTTCATGGGCAAGCTGACCGGCATCCCGATGGGCTGCGATGCCTGCTACACCAACCATGCCCGCGCCGACCAGAACGCCATCGAGAACCTGGCGGTCATGCTCACCGCTGCCGGCTGTAATTATTTCATGGGTGTGCCAATGGGCGATGACTCGATGCTTTCGTACCAATGCACCTCCTTCCATGATGCGCCAACACTCCGCCAGCTCTTCAAGCTGCGCCCGGCGCCTGAGTTCGAGAAGTGGATGATCGATCTGGGATTGATGAAAGATGGCGTCCTGACGGATAAGGCAGGAGATCCATCGTTTTTCCTTAAACGCTGATGTCGTTGCGAGCCGGATAGAGCCAGGTAATCTCATACCGGTGAGGAGATTGCCTCGTCGCAAGGGACGCTCCTGGCAACGACATAAATGGAGTTACTTTATGGATGACACCAAACTGAACGCGATCGTGGATGCAATCGTCCGGGAATTAAAAGCTTCCGGGGCAGTCAGGCCAAACGGTTCAGACTCGGCCGCGCCTTCCTCCGTTTCGTCGACTTCATCTGCACCGTCGGCTGTTCCGGTCGAGCCTCGTACTGCGACATCCACAGCCGGTCTCAGCATCGATCTCCCCGATCCGGTACTGGATGAGCATCGTTACAAGGCGCGCGTCAAAAATCCAAAGGACTCCAGCGGTTTGCGCGCGCTGATCGACTCCACGACCGCCCGCATCGGTGTGGGACGCGCCGGGCCGCGTTATACCACTGCATCGCTTCTACTCTTCCAGGGTGACCACGCGGTCACGCAGGATGCGCTCTATCGCGATGTGGATCAGAAATTACTGGATGAGTTCAACCTGTTCACCGTGCAAACAAAGATCACCGGCGGCAAGCAGGAATATCTTCTCCGCCCGGACCTGGGACGCCTGCTCAGTGATGACGCCAAGCGCCTCATCAGCGAGAAATGCCAGAAGAACGTCAACGTCCAGCTCTGCGTGGGCGATGGCCTCTCTGCCGCGGCGATCGAGGCGAATCTACGGCAGATCTTCCCGGTGATCAAACAGGGTGTACAAACAGCCGGTCTAACGCTTGGTACGCCTTTCTTTGTCAAGTATGCCCGCGTGGGCGTGATGAACGATATCGGCGAATTGATCAAACCTGACGTGGTCATCCTCTTGATCGGGGAGCGCCCCGGGCTGGGACGGGCCGAATCGATGAGCGCCTACATGGGCTACAAACCCAAGTACGGTGACACGGATGCGGACCGGGATGTGGTCTGCAACATCTTTGAAAATGGCGGCACAAATCCGCTGGAAGGCGGCGCATTTGTGGTACAAATTGCCCAGAAGATGCGCAAGAACCAGGCTTCAGGCGTCAAGCTGAAAATGATTAAGTAAGGAAGAAGCACCATGGCAATCCTTGATCCCCTTTACGGCACTCCTCTGGCGGTCCAGCTCATCCCGCAGGTGGACCGCGACTTTGCAAGCCACCTAAAATTGCGCGATGACCAGCGCTCGATCGGCCTGCTCAGCGTGGACAACGATGATGCCACCTATACGGCCATCGACGATGCCACCAAAATGGCGGACGTCGAAGTCGTCTATGCCCGGTCATTTTACGCCGGTGCGAAACATACGTCCGGGAAATGGTCCGGGGAGATCATGGCCATTTTAGCGGGACCGGACCCGGCGGAGGTGCGAGCCGGTCTCAACGCCGCCGTAGATTACATCCGCACCCGGGCGATCTGGTATTCCGCCAACGATGATGACTCCATTGCCTTCTTCCCGCATGTGATCTCCCGTACGGGCACGTATCTGTCCCAGGTCTGCAACATTCCCGTCGGCTCTCCGATCGCCTACCTGGTGGCGACACCGAACGAAGGCCTGGTTGCCCTGGATGCTGCGCTCAAGTCCGCCGATGTCAGGATTGTGTCTTTGACCATGCCGCCATCCGAGACCAACTACATGGGCGTGATGCTCACCGGTGACCAACCCGCCTGCCGGGCCGCGGCGATGGCATTTCAAAATAAAGTATTAGAGGTTGCAGGCAACCCCATAAATTATTAAACAGCGAAGCACCCAGGGTCGCGAAGCCTCTTTCAGGTTCTTTTTTTCTCCGTGCTCCTTGTTTCCTTCGTGGTTAAAAAGGTTTATCTATGGCCGAACTTGACGACGATCTTCTCTCCATCCAGGAAGCCCGCACGCTGGCGACCCAGGCCCGTGATGCGCAGCGCAAATTTTTGCACGCCACGCAGTCTGAAGTGGACCGTATCTGCGCGGCGATGGCGCAGGCTGCGGCTGACGCGGCAGTCACGCTGGGACGCATGGCAAACGAAGAGACAGGCTATGGCGTTCCCGAACACAAGACGTTGAAGAATTTATTGTCATCCCAGATCCTATGGGAAGCGATCAAGGATATCCCGACGGTTGGTGTGATCCGCAGCGATCCGGTCAAAAAAACATATGACATTGCCTGGCCGATGGGAGTTGTTTGCGCGCTGACGCCAAGTACAAATCCGACCTCCACCACGATGTACAAGACATTGATCTCGGTGAAAGCCAGGAACGCGATAGTAGTTGCGCCGCATCCGTTTGCCGCAAAGTGCTGTGCGGAAACCATCCGCATCATGGCGGAGGCAGGGGAGCGGGCCGGGATGCCTAAGGGACTGATCTCCTGTATGACGAAGGTGTCTTTGCCCGGCACCCAGGAGCTGATGAAGCATAAATATGTGGCCCTCATCCTGGCGACCGGCGGTTCGGACATGGTGCGCGCCGCCCACTCGGTTGGCAAGCCGGCCTATGGTGTCGGACCTGGCAACGTCCCGGCCTTGTGGACCGCTCCGCCGACATCCCGCGTGCCGCAAAATATATCGTTGCTTCAAAGGCTTTCGATCATTCCGTGATCTGCGCCACGGAGCAGGCGGTCGTGGCCGATCGTCCGATTGCAGCCGAGCTTGAGGAAAAGATGAAGGCCGAGGGCGCCTTCTTTGTCGATGAGAGGATCAAGCAAATCCTGGCGGCGAATCTGTTCGTTGGCCATTTGCCAAACCCCAAAGCAGTGGGGCGGAGTCCCCAGCAGCTGGCGCAGATGTACGGCTTCAGCGTTCCAGACTGGGCGCGCATCCTGGTGGTGAAGCTGAATGGCGTCGGACGGGAGGAGCCGCTTTCCGGTGAAAAATTGACCACCGTTCTTGGCTGGTATGAAGCCGATGGCTGGGAGGCCGGTTGCGAGCGCTGCATCGAACTCATCAATTACGGTGGACGCGGTCACTCCCTGGTGATCCATGCCCGCGATGAAAACGTCATTATGCAATTCGGCCTGGAGAAACCCGTCTTTCGCATTGTAGTGAATACGTTTGGCACGCTCGGCACAACAGGATATACGACCGGCGTCATGCCTTCCATGACTCTTGGCTCGGGTGGTGTAGGCGGCGCGATCACCGGCGATAACATCACCGTCCATCACCTGTATAACATCAAGAAGCTGGCCTATGAGATCCGTACTGCCCCGGACGCGGCATTTTCTCCCGGTTCCACGGACGATCCGGCACAGCGACGTGCCTTTACCGGAGGAGCCTCCTCCCTGCCCCCATCGTCAGGACCCGCTTCCATGGATGCGCAGGTGGAGGAAATTGTGAGGAGAGTGTTGTTGGAGTTGAAAAAATAAAGACAATGGAATCTTGTCCATCGTCCGTTGTTTAGTGGATTAGACGCCAGATTTGAGAGATAGAGTTATTCTCAATCCCTCACATCCGATGTCTAGTCGGAATACAAACCTTATTTAAAAGGAGAAGTAAGCCATGCCCGTAGATGTTTCCATGATTGCATTAGGAATGGTCGAGACCAAGGGGCTGGTCGGCGCGATCGAGGCTGCTGATGCGATGGTCAAGGCAGCCAATGTCACCCTGATCGGCAGTGAGTATGTCGGCGGCGGCTATGTGACCGTGATGGTGCGCGGCGACGTCGGCGCAGTGAAGGCGGCCACGGATGCAGGCGCCGCGGCAGCCAAGCGTGTCGGCGAGCTGGCGTCGGTCCATGTGATCCCGAGACCGCACAGCGATGTGGAGATGATCCTGCCGCAGAATACGCGCGGCTCGTTTGGCGGACGCAACGGCTCGAGCAAATAAACCGGCACACAAGTAGACAGGGAGACAAGTAGACACAAAAACGTGTTTACCTGTTTACCTATTTACGTGTTTACCTGCCCTCATGCCGCGTCAACTTTTTACTGCGGAAGACATTCGTCGTCTCGCGCACGAACGGGTCGGGACTCTTTTACTCGCGCCGGATGACATCGTCACCCACGAAGCGACCGATACTGCGTTCGCCCTGGGCATCAAGCTGATCCGTGAAACGGAATCAACGGCCGTGTCCGCCTTGAGCCGGGGGTTCCAGCAGGAGTCGCAGGGGCCAGCTCTCCCGCCGTTGAAAGTGGTGCACATGTCGAATGTCCAGGTGGAGCGTTTCCTGGAAGGCAGGACCACGCCGGGCACCAACGTCTGGCTAAAGGATGTCGTGGTCACGCAGGATCGCTCGCCGATGGGCGCCGGGTACATGTCGCTCGACAAGGGCGAGATGCAGTGGACTCTGACGTACGATGAGATCGACATCGTGCTGGAGGGTGAGCTTGTCATCACCCGCGGCGGCGAGCAGGTGCGCGGCAAAACGGGAGACGTGATCTACATCCCGAAAGGCTCGAGCATCACCTTTGGGACGCCGAGCTGGACGCGGTTCGTGTACGTGGTCTTTCCAGTTAATTGGAACGAGAAATAGTTCTTCACCACAAACCCCGTAAAACCGGGCAGGTGATATAGAGATCGCGAAGGAAGATTGAAAGATTTGCGAGAATTCGTGGCTGAAGAAGTGGATGAATCCTAATCTTACTGACTTGTTGAACCGGACCGACCGGATCATGTCCGGAGGCGGCGACTGGCGTGCAGAGCCTGGCTCGTATCCTGTTCCGAAAGTTCACGTGGGCGTGGATCTCGGGACGGCATATACGGTGCTGGTGGTACTGGATGAACATTACCAACCGATCGCCGGTGAATACCAGTTTGCCCAGGTGACACGAGACGGCCTGGTCGTCGATTTCATCGGCGCGGTGGATCTGCTGCGGGCGATGAAATCAAGAGTGGAAAAGAAGATTGGTTTCGAGCTCGGTTCCGCTGCAACAGGCTATCCTCCGGGTGTGCCGCAGGCGGAGGTTCGCGCCACGGCGAATGTACTTTATGGGGCCGGACTGGACTGCACCGGTCTGATCGACGAACCCACGGCGGCAAACAACGTTCTGCAGATCCAGGACGGCGCGATCGTGGATGTGGGCGGCGGCACGACCGGCATCGCCATCTTCAAGGATGGCCAGGTGATCTACACAGCCGACGAGCCAACAGGCGGCACACATTTCTCACTGGTGATTGCCGGATCCACCGGATCCTCGTTCGAAGTGGCCGAAGAGATGAAAAAGGATCCCAGGGAGCAGACCCGTTTGTTCCCCATCATCCGTCCCGTGATGGAAAAGGTTGGCTCGATCATCAACCGTCACATCGAGGGCCATCGGGTGGACAGGTTGTACCTGGTGGGCGGCACATGTGCCTACCCCGGGATGGACAAAGTGATCGAAGAAGTAACAGGCGTGGAGACGATCCTGCCGGGCAACCCGCTGTTCGTCACACCGCTGGGAATTGCGATGACAAACTAAACGATGGAGGCCAAGGGCCTGTCCCTTGAACCTGCCAGCTTGCTGGCGGCCTCTATAAGAACATGGAGCAATATGGCTGGCGATTTTTCATTACGTGTGTATTCCTACCTCGACCGTATGCAGCCGCAGTACGCGGCTCTTGTCGGCACCATTACGCAGGGTGATCTTCCCACCGAAGGCATGGCTTCGCTGTATGTGGAAGTGGCGCCGGGCAACGAAGTGTTCCGCCTGGTGGATATTGCGGTCAAATCCACGGAGGCCAAGCCGGGCGCCCAGATCGTCGAGCGCGAGTTTGGCATGTTCGAGGTCCACTCACGGGCGCAATCGGAGGTGCTCGAAGCGGGCCGGATCGTGCTGGATCGCCTGAATCTGCAAATCTCGGAACGGATCAAGCCGTTCATCGCCTCCGTCCAGATCATCACGAACGTGGATCCCTACCAGGCCCAGCTGCTGAACCGCTTCCGCCGCGGTTCGATGCTCGTTCCAGGGGAAACCATGCTGGTGCTGGAATGTGCCCCTGCCGCCTATATCAACTATGCCTGCAATGAAGCGGAAAAGGGTGCGAACATCAAGATCCTGCATGTCTCTTCGGTCGGTCGTTTTGGCCGCATGTGGCTCTCAGGTTCCGAAGCTGAAATCCTGACGGCGCGCAACGCGGCTGTAAAGGCTTTGGAGGAGATCGATGGAAGACCGGAGAAGTGATTCTGGATTGATGATTTTTGATTGAGGAATTTAGATTGGAGATGGTGGATGCCGAAAATCTTCTATACTGAACGCGACATCGATGATATGAAGGCACGCGGCGTCACATCCATTGATGTGACGGATAATGTGGTATTGACCGAGCTTGCCCTTGAGCGGGCCATGCGGTATGAGATCAAGGTCAACCGCATCGAGCATTCCGCACCCAAATCGACATATAGTCCGTCCGTCAATCTGGCGGCCTCCACGGTTCACACGACCGTGACAAGGTCCGGCGATAACGCCGAGCTGCGACAGCGCATCAAGTCTGCTGTGCTGGCAAAGCTGGATGGACAGGTGGATGGTGCCCTGCTGGATGCAGTCATTACGCGTGTGCTGGACGGAATGAAATAGTTACAAAATGTTGATCTGGTTCGTTTATTAAATATGCCATGAACCATACTTCTTCTTCCCACGCCGCTATGGGTGTATTGCTGGTGCTGTTTATGGCGATTGGTTTTCTTTCTCTCATATGAATTAAGATTTTCAATCAGCTCGTTCGGGAGGGGGAAGCTTATTTGGCGGAAGCAGGTTATCGGTCCGGTTCGAGGCGGGAATAGCCTCTGTGCGCGTGCGTTTTCTCCCCCTGTTTCGTATGTATATATGATCTATATCCGTGTCTGTATATTTTCGACATGTCTAGATATACAGGCGCAGATCAGTCGTTTTTATCGATTCATTGGATGATTACATCGTTTGGTGGAGGTTTAATGGTAAGTCCTGAGCAAACACAAGAATATGACATCCCGGAAGAGATGGCCCGCCCCTTAACCATCAGGACGCGCGATCTGACGAAGGTGTTCAACGGGGAAGTGGCGGTCAACAAGATCAGCCTGGAAGTGCCGGAAGGTTCCATCTTTGGGTTTATTGGGCCAAGCGGCAGCGGCAAGACCACAACGATTCGCTTGCTAATGGGATTATATGTCCCAGATGAAGGGGAGATCAGTGTGTTGGGCAAAAGACCATCCAACTTTAAAAGGCGTGAGCGTGAACGGATTGGTTATCTCCCTCAACTTTTTGTTTTATATCCAGATTTGACAGTCTGGGAAAACATGAACTTCGCCGCTTCCTTGTACGGTGTGCCTTTCCTGCGCACCAAGCGGCTGAATCAATTACTGGACCTTGTAGAATTGCGTGAGGACAAACATAAACTGGTCCGCAATACTTCTGGCGGTATGCAGAGACGGTTGAGCCTGGCTGCTACATTGATCCATGACCCGGACCTGCTCTTCCTGGATGAGCCCACTGCAGGGATTGACCCGATTCTTCGCAGGAAGTTCTGGGATTACTTTAAGGTATTGCAGTCAAACGGGGACACCCTTTTTGTCACAACGCAGTATGTGGGGGAGGCTGCCTATTGCGATTTCGTGGGCGTGATGTCGGAAGGCAGATTGTTAAGTGTGAATACGCCGGAAGGACTCCGCCGGGAGGCCTATGGTGGTGACATCATAAAGTTGGGCTCGACGGAACGTATTGACTATCAGCTTCGCCAGGAGATTCAAAGCCTGCCCGATCTGAAAAGCAAAATCCTCAGCGCAACGGATTATGAAATGCAGCTGCTTGTGGATGACGATGCGACCGCCATTCCCTATCTGGTTGAGTATTTCCGGGATCGAAGGAAATCCATTAATTCAGTGGAGGGCTACTACCCCTCCTACGACGATGTATTTGTAAAACTGATTGAAAAACACAGGAATACCGAGAATGGGTAGCATTTCACGCTTTATAGTTCGTTCCACGACATTTTTACGCAAGGAGCTGGCGACAGTCTTCCGCCAGCCGCGCCTGATCCTGACCCTCATTCTGGGCCCGTTCCTGATCATGCTGTTATTCGGCTTTGCCTTTCGGGCGCAGGGACGATCGCTGCGGACACTGTTCGTGGTCCCGCAGAACAGCCCGTTCGCGGCCCAGGTGCAGGAATTCGCCCAGACGATCGGTCCCGCCATCATCTATGAAGGAATCATGCCGGATCGTAATGCTGCCTTGGCCAGGCTGGCCAGGAATCAAGTGGATATGGTCATCGTCGTTCCCGACAACCCAATGGAGATCATACGAAACAACCAGCAGGCCGAGCTCCAGATGTATCATAATGAAATCGATCCCATCCAGGTGGATTATGTGAGACAGGTAGGCAGGTTGTATGTGGACGCGCTGAACCGCAAGGTACTCAGTTCAGTCACTCAGCAAAACCAGCAGGAGGCAGGTACCCTGCAGCAAAAGCTCCAGGCAGCCCAGGCAAGTGCAAAAGCCTACCATGATGCGCTGGCAGCGCGCAATACAGCTGCAGCAACCACGGAGAAACAGAACCTGAATACAAATCTTGTGGCATTACGCATCCTGGCTGGAGCGAGTCTAGGGATCGCGGAGGGGACCAATAGTACATTTGGCGGCAGCACAACGTCCAACCAGAATTCCACCACCCTGTCGAATCTGGATTCCATTATTCAAGGTTTGAACTCTACCTCTGACCCTACCACCGAGGATCAGATGGCGCGTCAGGAACAGGATGCAGCCCAGATCGAGAAAAATATTTCGGATTTGAACTCTCAACTGAGTCAATTTGAAAAAATGGACCCGAACGTCATCACCAGTCCCTTCACTGTAAAGACGGAAAGTGTAACAGGCATTAATCTCGAGCTGACCGACTTCTTCACGCCTGCGGTGATCGTCCTGTTACTACAGCACCTGTTCGTCACGTTTGCTGCCATGTCCATTGTTCAGGAACGGCGGGCGGGCACGATGGAGCTTTTCAAGACATCCCCGATTTCCGCCTTCGAGATTCTGCTTGGCAAAACCATCAGCTTCTTTAGCTTTGGCCTTGTCATTGCAGCTGCCATCACCCTGCTGGTGGTATTTGTTCTTGGCACACCGATGTTGGGCTCGTGGGTGGATTACGCCATCGCGGTCGTCCTTCTACTCCTTACATCGCTTGCCGTTGGCTTCTTTATTTCCCTGATCTCTGAAAATGATACGCAGGCCGTCCAGTTTTCCATGCTTTTGCTGCTTGCCAGTATCTTCTTCAGCGGCTTTTTCCTTGATCTGCGATTGATGTGGGAACCCATGAAGGCTTTCTCCTACATCCTGCCAGCCACATATGGCATCAATATCATGCACGATGTGATGCTGCGCGGCCTGCCGTTGCCCCTTGTGTATGCCGGCGGGCTTGCCCTGGTCGGACTCATCTTTTTTATGGCAGACGGCATCATTCTGCGCCGCATAATGAAGATCCGCTAGAATACCAGCTGAAATAAACATAACTCACCCTGAATTTAATCTGTCATCCCTTTGGTCACCGATAAACATTGAAAGAGCCGACCCAATGTCCGGGTCGGCTCCTCTTTTTCGCCGTTACAGGTTCATCCCCAAAGATCGCTCACCACGGAGCACTTACTTGTTTTTCCAGTGTCGCTATGGTTCATTCCTTAAGACCGGGGTTAATCATGTTTATTTCAAGATATCATCGGGTTCATTGGACCTGTGGCGAGTGTTGTTCGTCAAATACCGACCAGACCTCGGGATCCCATTGTTCCTTGAATTCCTCGAGCCTGACAGCACCGTTATTCTCCATGATCGACCTGGCTTTGGAGCTTTTGGCAGGGTCTTCTGCCTGCACAGTCAGCATCAGGTCGCCTTTACTGGCCGCCTGCGAGGTATCCACCTTGTGATATTGTGGCATGGCCAGGCGAATGGCTGCTCCGAGAATGGCTCCTGTCCAGGCACCGAGGAAAATCCCTGCGGCGGTTGCTGCCACAATAAATTGCCAGGTGATTTGAAATGGAAGTGCCTGTGCTGCGGAGGGATCGAGACCCGGGACATGGATCACGCCAATTCCCACCAGCAGGCCGATCAGCGCGCCGATACCCCCTAAAATGATTGCACCCGACAAGGCGCCTTTGCCAATGGACTTGAGCGAGGGGTTCTTGTCCAAAACGACGGCCTCCTTCTCATGGGTGCACTGAAGCATATTAATGGATTTCTCATCCACTCCATTCTCACGCAGGGCCTGTTGGGCCTTTTCGGCGTTCTCCCTGCTCTTGAATAAACCACCGATAAAATTTTTCATGGTCTCCATCCAATAACGATCGTTACTCACCCTCGATTGCATCTTCTGAATGTTCGGCCAGATCCACCAGGTCCCCCTTTTTGAAGAGGATGTTTTTCAAGACGGTCCGCCAGGTTGGATTTCTTCGTAACAGGAATTCAAGATCCATTCCAAAATGGATAAACTCCTCTTTTTGGGCCTGGGACATGACCTGGCGGGCCTGCTCATCGGCTTCGACCGCCATCCTTTGCTCGTACCAGTTTATGGCTTCCGCCTCCTCGATCATGGACATGATCATCCGTGCGAACGTGCGTGTTTGCTCGGGAAGCTTTTCAAACGGCTCATGATATTGGTCAAAAGGCATGATTTCTCCGGGATGCTCTGTTCCTGCATGGAACTGGCATCATCTGTAGGCATTATCTATCTCTTTTCGGTTTTTCGGGCCCAAAGGATACACCTGGGGATATATCCCGCGAGGCAGGTCAGATGCCGTGTATCCATATCTATATCTTCATCGTATATATTGATACATACGGATTACGTTCATCCATGTTACTTTTCGCCGCTGGAAATGGATGGAAACGAAAAGATCGACGTATTGAAGATGCCGGGAGCAATCGCCCCTGCCCGGCCAACTTTAGGATTATCCAGGAAAGGAATACCGAAGATGGAAAAGTTTAGAAAAGCAGGTGTACTTTGGACGGGGGATCTCAAAAATGGCAATGGGATCATGAGCACAGAAAGCCGGGCGCTCTTCGAGTACCCGTTTAATTACCGGATGCGCTTCGAGGACGAACCGGGCACAAACCCGGAAGAGCTTCTTGCGGCGGCCCATGCTTCCTGTTTAAGTATGGCACTTGCCAGCGTCCTGGCAAAGCATGGCTATGACCCTGTCCGAACGGACGTCACTGCGACCTGCGTCCTGGGCAACCAGAACGATGGCGGATTTGAGATCACGACCATGCAGCTGCATATCCGGGCGGAAGTGCCGGGCATCGATGAGAATACGCTGCGGAAGTTGATCCTGGAGGCCGATGAAATCTGTCCTGTTTCGAACCTCCTGCGGAACGGGCTGGAGATTCAGATCGACGCCACCCTCCTGCAGGAGGATACTTCAAGGAAGGAATCCTCCAATTCCAGGCTTGCAAGATAGCGCGCCTCAGCAAGCCAGGCGGCAAGAGCGCTGTGTTACAATTTAGACCTCTCCACGCACTATTGCATAACAATATAGCCCTTCAGGAAATCGCCTTTGCGGGTCGTGAACAACGAAACGGGTTCATTTTCTTATTTGGTGAGGGTACGGATCATGAAAAACAAACTTGATCGTCCCATTCGTCTTTTACTGGTAAATGAGATCCGCTTAATGGGCAACGTGATTGTTGCCGCGTTGGAGGACGAGCCGGATATCCAGGTGGCCGCCTCGGTGGCTACGTATGATGAGGCCCTCGATATTGTCCGCGAAAAGGATGTGGACGTGGCGCTGGTCAGCACGCGTCTGCCGGATAACGGTGGATTGAGACTGACAAGTGCCATTACCGAGATTGCCCCGTCCATCAAAGTGCTGGCCCTGGGCCTGACAGAGGAAAAAAAACGGGTTCTCCGGTATGTGGAGGCGGGGGCCTCGGGATATATCTTGAAGGATGATTCACTGGAGGACCTGGTCGAAATCGTACGCGCGACTCAGGAAGGAAAGGTGTTTGTCTCTCCCCAGATCGCTGCTGCCATGATGGAACGCTTATCAGACCTCGCCCAGATGTTTGCCGGGGTCGAGAATAATATGACCGATTCGACCACCCTGACCTCTCGTGAAATGGAGGTCCTGGAGCTGATCAGCAAGGGATATACCAATCAACAGATTGCCCAGCATCTGGTGATCGAAGTGGGCACGGTCAAGAATCATGTGCATAATATTCTCGAGAAGTTAAATGTAAGCAGCCGGGGCGAGGCGGCGGCCTACCTGGCTTTTATCAGCCGGTAAATGTATCCCCATTTGTATCCGGATCCTGTAACTTTGCATATGGTCATTCCCTTCACTCAATGATATTGTGACCTGAAAAGAAAATCTTTCAGGAAGGTCTGGCCCTATGTCCGAACAGCGTATCATCCTTGCAAATGGATCGCGGCTTCTGCGCGATATGCTCAAACGAATCCTTTTTAAATCGGATCATTTTGATGTTGTACGGGAGGTGACCGATCAGAAGGAACTTCCTTCAGTGATCGAGCACACCCAGCCAGAATGGGTGATCCTCTCCCTGTCATTCGATAACGGCGTTCCGGCCTGGGTGGACGGTTTCATGGCCACTCACCCGTCCGTTCGCTTTCTGGCCGTGGCTGCAGATGGGAGCACGGTAAAAATGAAATGGCTCGAGGTTCATGAGCAGGAACTCAACGGATTGTCCCTAAACGAACTCATCCACATTCTTGAAAGCAGACCGTCCGGCCCATGATACTTTGCGGAGGTGCCTTTGATTTCCGACCGCGTCAAGGAACTGTATCAGCGTGCTGACCGGGTCAGTGGAAACCGGCTGGATATCGTCAAGGATGCAATCGGGACATTCATCGTTACCCGTGCGAGTCAGGCCGCTGCCAGCCTGGCATACTATGTGATTTTTTCCCTGTTTCCCCTGCTCCTGGTTTTGATCGCGGCTGGAAGTTTTTTTCTGGATCGAGAGCAGGTTTACTTAAAGGTTACCCAGCTTGTACAGCAGGCATTTCCTGCAACCTCCTACGATTGGATCGTTGGAAACCTGTATCATGTCTTGCGGCAGCGGGGAACAGTGGGAATCTTCGGTCTTGCGACCCTTTTGTGGGCCGCATCCGGCGGGTTTATCAACCTGGCCTATAACATC
>JBLMZU010000004.1:0-2806 GCA_050258995.1 Bacteroidota bacterium | reverse complement strand
GGCGATTTCGGTGGCGCCCATCAGGTTTTCCAGCTCGCGGTGGGCCTCGGAGACCTCATCCAGCTTGTTGCGCATTTCGGTGTTGACGGTCTGCAGCTCCTCGTTGACCGACTGCAGTTCCTCCTTGCTGGTCTCCAGTTCCTCCGTGGCAGAGCGGTACTCCTCATTGATGGACTGCAGCTCCTCATTGGCCGCCTTCATCTCCTCATTGGAGCTTTCATACTCCTCCATTGTGATCTGTAACTGCTCGCGGAGACGATGCGCTTCCGCCTGCAGTTGGGAGACCAGCTCGTCTCGTTCCAGCGGGGTGCGGGATATGGGTGTTGATTCCGCGATGTTTTCGTCTGCATTCTCCAGTTCGTTTTCGATAAAAAAGACCAGTGCCTGCTGCTCGGTTGCATCATCCGTGCCTGCCTCTTTGGGACGCGGCCGGACGGCGACGGTCACCCACCTCTTATGGCCGTTGAACTGGACCGCGACAGGCCGGCTGGCGATCGCCAGGCCCTGCTCGAAGGCGTGGAGCAGCGCCGCGCGCAGCTCCAGTTGCAGCTCGGGGCGGACCAGATTCAGGATGTTGCCCGTGATGCGGCCCTTCGGTTGGAGGAGATAACGGCCGGCGGTTTCTGAAACATGCAGGATGACATTTTTATCGTTGACGATCAAGCTCGGTGGACCAAACGATTCGAGGGCGCGCAGGTGCCTGGCCTCCTCCAGCCTCGGTTCGTCCGTGGTTTGTGTGTAATTCAGCTGGGTTGGAGTCTGATCGAAGGTGCGCCGGTTTCTACGGAGGGAAAGGGAGAGGCTGGGAACATGCGGCCTTTCTCCCATCCATGCTTTCGCCTGGTAGATGCGGTGTGACTTGTCGATCATATGGAACAGCTCCGGCAGGTGCTCGGCCGATTCGGATGACCCAAGGAACAGGTAGCCATCCGGGTGAAGCGAATAATTGAAGATATCAAAGATCCGGTCCTGCACCGGCCGCTGCAGATAGATCAGGACGTTTCGGCAGGCGATCAGATTCTGTCGTGAAAAAGGCGGGTCGCGCAGCACGTTATGACTGGTGAACAGGACCGCGTCCCGCAGCTCGCGTTTGACCCGATAATATTCCCCTTCCCGGTTGAAGAACTTTTCCAGCCGTTCCTGGCTGACGTCGGCCTCGATGGCAGACGGGTACAGCCCTTCGCGGGCCTGGGCAATGGAGCGCTCGTCCAGGTCGGAGGCGAAAACCTGAATGTGAGTGTAAAACTCCTGTTTTTCTGCCTCCTCAAACAGAAGAATAGCCAATCCATATGCTTCCTCGCCGGTGGCACAGCCGATCGACCAGGCCCGGATTCCATCCTGCAGATCACGCATTTTGAAGAGCTCCGGGATCTCACTTTTTTTCAGCGCCTCCCACGACTCCCGGTCGCGGAAGAAGTTGGTCACACCGATCAGGATATCGTTGAAGATGGCCTGGGCTTCCGGCGCGTTGCCGCGCAGGTGATTCAAATAGGCTTCCAGGGACACAAATCCATTCAGCTGCATGCGTCGTTCCACGCGCCGCAGGATCGTGGAACGCTTGTACTGCGAGAAGTCATGCCCGGTCCGGGCATGGACCTGGGCCAGGATGCGCTGCAGGGTCTCCACCTCTGCCTCGTTGAGCTGGCCGGGATCGTGTGGTAGGGTGGGTCGATATTGGACGTACTCCACCAGCTTCGCGGCCAGTTGGTCGACGGGCAAAACCACATCCACCAGGCCGGTGGTTAAAGCGGCCCGCGGCATGCCATCATATTCAGCGTCGGCCGGGTCCTGAACCATGATCACGCCGCCCACCTCCTTCACATCCTTGATCCCGACCGCGCCATCGGTCCCGCCGCCCGAAAGGATGATGGCGATCGGGTCGTGATGACCGCTCGCGGCCATGCTGCGGAAGAAATGATCGATGGGGGAGCGCCTGCCGTGCGGCTGATCGAACTCCTGCGTCTCCAGGTGGGTGTCGGTCATCACAATACTGCGGTTTGGCGGGATCACATAGACGTGATCTGACTCCACTTTGATCCGTTCGTTTACCTGCATGGCCGGCATTTGCGTGTGCCGCTGCAGCAGCTCTGCCATGTGACTCTCATGCTCAGGATGCAGATGGGTGACAACAACGAAGGCCATTCCCGTATCGGCGGGTACGGAATCGAAAAATATCCCCAGTGCATTCAGCCCGCCGGCCGAGGCGCCTATGCCAACGATCGTTAAATCGGTCCTCCTGTTCAATGGCTCAACGGGGGCTGGCGCTTCAGCTTCACGGGGCTTCTTTGTAGATTTCGGTGGAGATTTCGGGGATTGCTGTATTTTCTTTTTTTTGTTGTTTTTTTCAGCCATCGAAACGTTGTGGTTACTTCCTTTTCCGATTTCTGACTGACAGATTGTTGTAACCTTGCAAAATCATTATACACCGGAGGGAATTTCGGATACAAGTAAGTGAATCTATTCGTGAAAAGCTCTGATTTTCAGGCCAAAAATGACCGTTTCATAACCTTCGGTTTAGACAAATAAGGTGGTCAAGCTTGTGAGAGGCCGAATGATGTGTTTCTGAGAGAATTTGAGCGTTCCAGGGGGGTAGAGTCAAATAGGTTTCGATTTGAGTTTACACTTTGATTGGCTGATTCAATTCTTACAAAATCCCATGTGTCTGGTGTGTATAATCCCTTCCCGGTGCTGGCCTGCGGACAGGCGAAACTTTCGAAACAAATAGGGGTTTGGATGGATGGTAACAAGGAGTGACTAAAATGACCCTCGAGAATACAAAAATATCTTTTTATGACCGCCCGAATGT
>JBLMZU010000003.1:0-5598 GCA_050258995.1 Bacteroidota bacterium | reverse complement strand
CTGGCGGGGATTTGGGAGCCGGAGGGCCGGCCGCCTTCCGGGGATCCGTCTGCGCGGCCTTCTTCGCCGGTATTTCAAGGTCCGGTGTGTGCCAAAGCTTTTTCAGCCAGTTCAACATGATGAGCCTCCCCGGAACAGGCATGCAGCGGTGGTTCACTTCCAAAGGATTTCAGGGGGAATGCAAAGCGAAGAAGCCTACTTTTTCTTATCCTGCCGTGACATTCCGCCGAAACAGGAATCTGCTGTTTTTAGTATACGCTTTTTTTCCGCCCGGTGGGGAGCGCCCTGACATATCCCCGCGCAGTTTGTGAAATTGTTCCTTAAATTGTAATTCCCGGGGCCGGACTGTATACTGAGTCATTCAGCCGGCAGGAGCAGGCTTGGGGAGGAGACTGCTGAAAGCCGCCACCCGGCTGGTTTTGGATCTGCTTTCGTGATCCCCTTTGCTCGGTACGGTCGACCAATATTTATTGTTAATCATGGAGGCTCCCCTTGAACGATCAAAATCCGATTGGAACGCAGCCGGCCACCAGGCGCCGGGGTCGAGGCTGTTTGCTGTGGCTGGGCGCCGCCCTGGCTGCGATCCTGGTCCTGCTGCTGGTGGGTGCCATCTACGAACCCCTGGCTGAAGCCGCGGATGCCAGGGCCTATCCGCCGCCTGGAGAATTGGTGGATGTGAACGGGGTTCGCCTGCACATCCACTGCACCGGCAGCGGCGGTCCCACCGTGGTGATCGACGCCGGGTTGGGGGATTGGTCAACTTCCTGGGGCGGCGTTGTACAGCCGGAAGTGGCGAAGACGACCCCGGTCTGCACCTATGACCGGGCCGGCATGGGCTGGAGCGAGGCGGGTCTGCTGCCGCGCGATGCTGCCCACTTTGCCAGGGAGCTGCATACCCTGCTGCAGAACGCCAATGTCCCGGGACCCTATGTCATGGTCGGGCATTCGCTGGGTGGCCTGCCCGTACGGGTCTTTGTCCACGACTATCCAGCGGAAGTGGCCGGGGTGGTATTGATCGAATCGATGACGCCCGGGCAGTTCAGCCACTCAACGCCAGAGGCCCAGAGCCAGGCCGCCTCCCAATCCGAGCCATTCTCCTTGCAGGCTGCGCTGGCGCGCTTCGGGATCGTGCGCCTGCTGGTAAAGCTGCCCGGGATTGCCCCCAGTGTACCGGCCAGTGAAGCAGCCTACTATCCACGCTATATCCGCCCACAAAATTTCCGGGCCACCACGGACGAAGCGCAGGGGATGCCGGCCTCCGGCGCACAGGGAGCCGCCGTGAAGAGCTTTGGCGACCTGCCCCTGGTGGTCCTGAGCGCCAGGCTGCATAACGATCCGGCCTGGCAGCAGTGGCAGACGGACCAGCTCGGGTTATCGTCCAACAGCCAGCAGCTGTATGCGGAAAACAGCGGCCACAACGTCCAGGTGGACGAGCCGCAGGCCGCCGTCGCCGCCATCCTGAAAACAGTGGATCTGGCCCGCCAGCAGGCAAAGAAATAGGGTCCAGGGGGACCATGGATCGACCGGGACCCGCCTGGATCAGCCGGTCTGGACCGCCGCGACCGGCCTCTGCTATACTTGGGACATGACGATCAAAAGATTGGACCACGTCAGCGTCGTCGTCGACGACCTGGCAGCCGCCGTTGCTTTTTTCAGTGCCCTCGGCATGACGGTCGAAGGCCAGGCGCCGATCGAGGGCCCATGGGTGGACCGGGTCAACGGGATCGAAGGCATCCAGGTCGATATCGTGATGATGCAGACCCCGGATGGGTTGGGGAAGCTGGAGCTGACGAAGTTCCGCCATCCCAAACTGGTCGAGCTCGAGCCGTCGGTCGCACCGCCGAACGCGCTGGGCCTGCGCAGCATCATGTTTGCCGTCGAACACCTCGGCGATATGCTCAACCGCCTGCACGCCCAGGGCGCCGAGCTCATCGGCGAGGTGGTCCAGTACGAGGACATCTACCGGCTCTGCTACCTGCGCGGCCCGGCCGGCATCATCGTCGCCCTGGCCGAGGAGCTGTCCTGAAGCGCTCTCCTTTGCATTGCAAAATCCTCTGATTGAGTTGATAAAAGCCTCAGAAACGCTTTTGCAAAACACCCCAACATCAGAACACATCGAAGAGATCAAAGGCGAATTGGAAATTTTACGTTCCGAAGCCAGGAAATCCAGGCCCAAGAAAGAACGTGTCAAGATCACTGTGGAAGAACTTGCCCAAGCCGCAAGGAACCTGAATGAAGTCGGAAAACCTGTACTGGAACTTGCGATGACGGCGATCAAGTTGATCAATAATATGCCGGCGTAATGGATGATCCACGTCGGTGTGGAAACGGTCGAGACTGGGTGAGCTTACCGAAGTTGATGTTTGAGCAGGGAAAAAACAGCCCCCTCTGTCCTTCGGACATCTCCCCCAAATGCGACGGTAGTGCTGTCGGATTTGGGGGAGAACTGGGAACTGAGATTGATTATGAAAGCCGACCGTATTCATAAAATTTTGATTTCAAACGCAACCGTTCCCTCCCCAATTTCGAGCCGTTGTTCTTCGCGGATCGCAATTTGGCAGGGCTAGGGAGGGGACAAATGCCCCGCCCACCCAGAAGTAACTCAAAAACCAGAACCCGCGCCATCGAACTCCGAAAAGAACTCACGCCTGCCGAACGTAAACTGTGGGTGATCATTCGCAACGACCAATTCGGAGTGAGCTTTAGAAGACAACACGCGATAGGAAACTACATTCCTGATTTTGTCTGCCTCGAAAAGAAACTCATCCTCGAACTGGATGGAAGTCAGCATTTGGATCAGCAGGAGTATGATGAGGAAAGAACAAAGTATCTGGAATTGCATGGTTACAAAGTGATCCGCTTTTGGAATCATGACGTGATGAACCGCATCGATTCTGTTGTGTCAGTAATTTTGGAGGCGCTAAACAACGCCAATAATAAATGAGCACATGGTGGGTTTCGTGAGTCAATTGTCCGAGTTGTGAAGTTTGCGCAGTAGAACCTTGATGCCTCCAATGAAATTATCAACGAAAGAGAAACGTAAAGTATTTGCGCGACGAAATCAAAAAAAGCGAATTCCAAGTCGATTTCGTCAACATCCGTGCTGAGGCAAGACCTATCAGAATCATCTGCAATCACAAAGGATGGGGCAGTCATCAAGGCACCGGGGTTGTAAAATGATTGGACCACAACAAAACAGATTGCTGGTATATTGCATGACACTACAAGCATCGAAAAAGGACGAACCAACATGCAGACTTTCATCGCAGTAATTTTCATCCTGTTGAACATTTTCAGTTTCGGTATGTATGCCTATGACAAGATGGCAGCAAAATCCGGGCGGTGGCGGATCCCGGAGAAGACCCTGCTCACCCTCAGTATCCTGGGCGGTTGCTTCGGCGGCACGCTGGCAATGTACCTGCTGCGCCACAAAACCCAGCATACGCGCTTCATCCTGGTCAACTGGATTGCAGATGCGGTTTACCTCGTGATCCTGCTGGCTCTACTCAGGCAGTAAGCTGCTTCACCGCTCCTGCTAGTCGAGGAGCTATCCTTATGAGGACAAAAAGACCCCTGTAACGAGGGGTCTTTTCTGCGATGAAATTGGCAGGCTACAACTCACTCTTGCCCAATTGCAAGGAATTTTGAGCAACCACGTTTGTATGTCGAGATTACAGGCTGTTCAAAACGGCCTGCGATGGGCTAGTGCAGAACGAGATTGCCGAGCAATCCAATCACCTGCCAACTCGCAGAGGCACATCACTTTTATGGACATAAAGAGATGCAGTCTGGCAATGTTCGCCAATACCATCGTACAGTAGTTTTCCCACCGCGTCCATGTATCCTGCTGAAAACTTCAGATACAAATTATGGGTATACAAGGGTCGATCCTTTGACCGGAGGATTCCTTATTTTGGCTTGCTGGTCGAGGGTCTTTGCGAAGCACCCCGTAGAGAAGCGGAGGGGGTGACCTCGACCAGCTTTTTGACCGGAGGTCTGAATGTAACGGGCATTTGCTCTGCAGCCATCAGACCTTCGGTCGATTCTGTGGCTCGGTCTGAGACCTTCGCCAGGCTTGGCTGGCTGGTGTTTGTATCCCAGGTTCCAGATCTTTGCTGGATATCTGGTTCCTGGTCATTCCTTGCCGTTCCGGAAGAAATTCTAATAAATTTGGAGGAGTATGGCCACTTCCATCCATGGTCGTGGATGTGATACTCTGTCATTAAGTCCATCGTTGAACTTCTCGGAAAAAGGAGCGTGGTCAGCATGAGCAATCAAACCAGGTCGTACATGTCCATCCGGCAGGCTGCTTTCATCGGCGTGGGGGCGATGGTCGGGGCCGGGATCTTCTCGCTGCTCGGCGCGGCCGGGGAAGTCGCCGGGGCCGCGGTCTGGCTCTCGTTCGTGATGGCCGGCTGCATCGCCGGACTGCAGGGCTACTCGTTCGCCAAGCTCGGCGCCAAGTATCCGTCCGGGAGCGGACTGCTCGAATATGTCGCCCAGGGCTTTGGACCGGGCCACGTCACGCGCGTGACGGCCTGGCTCACCTATGCGGTCAACGCAGTCATCACCGCCATGGTCGCTTCATCCTTTGGCAGCTACGCCAGCGCCGTCTTCGCGGACGGCAGCGTGTTGTGGACGAGGCTGTTTGCCGTCCTCATCATCATCGTGATGACGGTCCTCAACATCGTGGGGTCGCAGCTCGTGGCGCGGGCGCAGACTGTGATCGTGGTCGTCGTGATCGGCAGTCTGCTGGTCTTCGCGGTGGCGACGCTGCTGAACCTCAACCCGCAGCTGCTGGCGCCTTCCGGGTATCCTCCCCTGCGGGATATCTTCTCGAGCGTGGCGCTCACCTTCTTCGCCTTCCTTGGGTTCGGCATCGTGACGTTCACAGCCAAGGACCTCAAAGATCCCTCGCACGAGCTGCCAAAGGCCATGTACCTGGCGCTGGGAATTGCGTCGGTCGTCTACGTGGCGGTCTCGCTGGGCGTCTTCGGCACCCTGACGGTCGAGCAGGTCATCGCCTCCGGGGGTACGGCCATTGCGGTGGCCGCGGCGCCGATCCTGGGCCAGGCCGGGTACTGGATGATGAGCCTGGTGGCGCTGTTTGCCACCTCCGGGGCGACCAACGCCGGCATCTATCCCGCGCAGGGCTTGTGCGAACAGCGTGTGGAGACGAAGCAGTTCCCGACGGTGATGGCGCGAAGGCTTGCAGGCCGGGCGTCTGCCGGCCTGGTGATCGTCTCGCTCGTGTGCATCGTGCTGGTGGTCGGGTTTGACGTGAACGCGATCGCTTCGATCGGAAGCGCCGTGGCGCTGTCGGTCTTCGGCCTGGTCACCCTGGCACACTTCCGCGTGCGCAAGGTCACCGGGGCGAACATCGGCGTGCTGGTGCTGGCGCTTACGACCATCGCGATCGCACTGCTCGCGATCTTCCTGCTCAGCGTCGCTCTCGACGTCGCCTGGACTCGCTCGCGGGATGCGAGCAGCCGCGGCGGGGCCAGCAGGACGGGAACGCCGGCCGCCTGAGCGGGCAGCGGTTGGCACATCAACCGCCGGTAACGCAGTCCATTTCTCTGAGCTGGTCTCAGCTTCTCT
>JBLMZU010000002.1:0-4838 GCA_050258995.1 Bacteroidota bacterium | reverse complement strand
GAAAACCTGCAGAAGTGGTGGGCGAACTTCCTTGCAGATCCCCTGCTGCAGGATATCCAGGGAGGGATGGGACTTTTCACAGAATCCAATCTGTCGGCACCGCTCGGCAGGCACCGCCTGGTCGCAAAATATGACCTGATCCTCGTCCGGGAGGGAAAAGCCACGATCTTCGATTGGAAGACATACCGCAAGCGGCCGCGCAACGAGTGGCTGGCCACCCGGGCACAGACGCGCGTCTACCGGTCACTGCTCGTACGCGCCGGGGCACACCTGAACCAGGGCCGGGCCCTTACGCCCGAGCAGGTGGAGATGATCTACTGGTTTGCCGATTTCCCAAACGAGCCAGCCCGGTTCGAGTACAACACAGCCCAGTTTGAGCGGGACTGGGACTGGCTCACGAAACTCTCGGAGGAAATTGACTCCGCTTCCTCCCACCCGCCCACTGACGACCGTCAAAAGTGCGTCTTCTGCACCTACAGATCCTACTGCGAACGCGGCATCCGCGCCGGCGCCTGGGAGGAGGCTGAAACGGAGTCCACAGCCGACGAGCTGTTCGATGTCAACTTCGAACAGATTGGGGAGATCTCGTTCTAGAACCGCTACCGGGCTGAGCGCCGGGGATCACTTCAGATAAATCCCCAAATGATTCCCCACCGGTCTTTCCCGTCCTGGGATGTAATGATCCACGGGTGTATTCAGGATCTTCGGTGACCCATCGGGCCCTTCGATCACCAGTGTGGAGGAGCCCCCGCCGTCCAGACTCATGGCCATGAACGCACCCTGCTTACGCAGCAGCTCGGCCAGCCCGGCAAAGGTCGCGCCATCGCTGTAGAAGGGCTGGCGTCCATCGACTACAACGATGTAAAGATAGCGCCCGTTTCGGTTGATTCCCAGAGCGGTGCGCGGCTCCACTTCCGTATCGTCCAAATCCGGGACGATATCCCCTTTAACGACCAGCATCCGATCGCCGGAGATGGCACTATAAATATTGTTGGGACGGTTATTAAAGGACAGTGCGTTCCTGCGGCCGATGTACAGGGTGGGCTCGATTCCGATATCCCCCTGGTTTTCCCCCTTCCAGTAGATTTCTCCGTTCGAAGCCGTCAACCCCAGGGGTGCAATCGGATCGCCCGCATGTGGGTAATAGTCCGCCACGCTGCGCGACCACCAGGGGGAAAAGCCATCGCCATTGACCGCGACCTGCACGCCAAACTCCTCCAGGAACTGGGATGTGGTCCGGGCATTCAGCGGAGTTTCGCCCTCTGAATCAGGCGGCGTGACCAGCAGGCTGGTGCCATTATTCCTGGTATCGATCTTGAGTACATGAGCGATCATCGGGCGCGGAAGGACCTGGATCACCCGTTGATACTCCACGCCCTCGAACAGCTTTTGCCTCACTGGTACCGGTGCAGGGCGCCCACGATCGTACAGGGCATAACCGCCAAGGCATGACCCAACGACAGCGATGATTGAAAAAAGAATGACTGCCAGCCGGCGCTTCATGAGATGATTATAAACAAAACCGGGCGGAGCAAACTCCACCCGGGCTGGATACAGACACAAAGCAACAATCTTTCGGATTACACAACGGCTTCCTGCTCGGCCCTCCGCATGGTCTTGAAGGATTCGATCGCCACTTCCAGCATGGAGGCATCAGGCTCACGGGTCGTCAGCGACTGCAGGGCGAGGTTTGGCTTGATCAGGGCCCGCACGATAGGTGAGTCGAGGTGGTTGGCCGTCCAGCGGATGTACTCGACGGCAATCCCGGCCAGTACAGGGATCAGCAGAACCCGGCTGGCCAGTCTCCAGAACATGGGCAGCGGACCAATGAGGGTAAAGACCAGGATGGAGATCAGCACCAGGGTCAGCAGAAATGCCGTTCCACAGCGGGCGTGCTGAAGCGAATACTTGGCGACATTCTCAGGCGTGAGCTCGGCACCTGCTTCAAAAGCGTTGATGGTCTTGTGCTCGGCACCGTGATAGGCAAACAGGCGGCGCACATCCGGCATAAAGCCGATCGCCCAGATGTAACCGATCAGCAGGAGCAGGCGCAGGATCCCTTCCAACAGATTGTTCAGGAACGGACTCCAGCCCAGATACTTTTCAGCCAGCCCGCCCACCCCGGCAGGCAGCAGGAAGAACACGCCGATGCCGATCGCAAGCGAAACGGCCAGTGTGAGATAAAGTGCGGGTCCTTCCAGCTTTTCATCCTCTCCGGTCTGGGTGTTGGCGGAGACGGTCAACGCACGCATCCCCAAACCGAGGGCATCCCAAAGCAGGATGATGCCGCGCAGGAAAGGGATCCGGGTGATCCTGGAACGGTAGACTGCTGCAAGATTTTCCCTGTGTACGACGATGTTCCCCTCCGGGGAGCGCATGGCGATGGCGAATGCCTTCTGCCCGCGCATCATCACGCCTTCGATGACCGCCTGCCCGCCATAGGAAATAATTCTATCTTCCATGAAATTTCTTCTCTCTTTATAAAATATCCCGCGGGTGGATCTGCCTGCTCGTGAGATCCAACCCGCGGGGAAGTGAACTCAACAGCCTAAATTCTAACCGAGATTGTTAAAGAAATGGATGAACGAGTCGATGCCCTTGTACCAGGTCGGCAGGTGCAAATGCTCGTTCGGTGAATGGACGTTGTCACTGGGCAATCCCATACCTACCAGGACGGATTCGACACCGCAGATCTGCTGCAGCATCGCCACCGCGCCGATCGAGCCGCCTTCGCGCCGGTAGAATGGGCGCACGCCCCAGGCCGCTTCCATGGCATCGTTCATGGCATGGATGCCCGGGTTGTTCAGGTCGGCGATTGCAAACGGGCTGCCAGTCAATTTCTTGACTTCCCATTTCACGGTCTCCGGGGCGTTCTCCTCCATGAACCGGTTCAACTGCTTTTCCACTTCGGCATCGGTCTGGTCGGGCACCAGGCGGCAGGAAATTTTGGCCATCGCCTTTGCGGGGAGAACCGTCTTCGATCCGGGCCCCGTCCAGCCGGAGAGCAGCCCATTCACCTCGAGCGTGGGACGCGCCCCGGTGCGCTCGGCAGAGATATAGCCCTTCTCTCCCCACAGGGCAGGGACGCCGGTTTCTTCAAGATAGTGGGCATCGTCGTTGGGCAGGCGGGCGAAGTCGGCCCGTTCCTTTTTGCTGATCGGGCGGACGCTGTCATAGAAACCGGGCAGGGTGATCCGCCCGCGCTTGTCATGCATTTTGGCGACCAGTTCGCACAACACCTGGGCGGGATTATGCACTGCACCGCCGTACAGGCCCGAGTGCAGGTCGGCTTTGGGACCCGTGATGTTGATCTCGAAATAAGCCAGCCCGCGCAGGCCATAGGTGATGGTGGGCATGTTCTCGCCCATCATGCCCGCATCCGGGTTGAGCGAGACATCCGCTTTGAAACGTTCGGCATGCTTCCTGAGGAATGGCTCCAGGTTTTTGGAGCCGATCTCCTCCTCGCCCTCAAGCAGGAACTTGACATTCACCGGCAGCTCCCCGCCGCCCTTCATGAGCGATTCGATGGCGTGGAAGGTGGCCAGCGCCTGTCCTTTCATGTCCGAGGAGCCGCGGGCGTATAAATAGTCACCGCGCACCTGCGGCTCGAAGGGACCGGTCTCCCACAACTCCAGCGGGTCGGCAGGCTGCACATCATAATGGCCGTAAACCAGCACGGTCGGCGCGCCAGGTTTGTGGATCAAATCGGCGTACACGATCGGATGCCCACCGTCGGTCGGCATGATCTCAACGTTTGCCATGCCAAGTCTTCGAAGATAGTCTGCCATCCATTCGGCCGCGCGTCTCACTTCATGGTTATAAATTGCATCTGTGGAAATGGACGGGATTTTCAGCACTTCGACCAGATCCTCCAGAAAGCGATTGCGATTCTGGTGGGCGTAGTCAAGCGCCTGCTGCAGATTACTCATGGTTCCTCCTGAAAACTTGCAAAATAACAGCCAGGTGCACTGGCTGTTGTGTACGCTTACGGATTGGCTGTTGGAACATTTGTCTGTTCCAAAGCCCGGCGGGTGAGCAGGTACCAGTTTGCGAAGGTATTCAGCCTGTCTGACGGGTCATACAAAGCTCCGACCTGGACTCCCTGCACCTGCGAGTCCACGCCGTACGAATAAACGGGAACATATAGCGGCAGTGACGGCAACTCCTTGGAAAAGACCACCTGGAAGTTGCGGTACAACCGTTTGCGCAGCTCCGGATCGGCTGTAACGCGTGCCTGTTCGAGATATTCGCTGGCAGAGCGGTTGTCCCACTGAGAATAGTTCTGGTAGCGGGCTGTCCAGCCCCGCAGCGCCGACTCCGCGTCGACGCCCTGCGCACGCGCGAGCGCGACCGCCGCTGCGAGGATCTCGCCCAGCGCGTGGTCGGCGTCGGCACCACCGACCCCGGGCAACGCCGCCTCGATGCGCGCGACGGCCACGCGCTCGTCGCCGGGATCGAGTCCGACCGACGCGGCCTTGCGGAAGAGCTTGTGCGCGTACAGCAGCGCGGGGAGGCTCACGGGAACCGAGTCGACCAGCGATTCGCTGTTGCGCTCCCCCTTCTTGATCTGCTCCCAGTTGCGGACCACGTCGCCCGCCGACCCCACCTCGACCTCGCCGAAGACGTGCGGGTGCCGGCGCACGAGCTTGTCGTGGATGCCCTGCGCGACGTCGGCGGTCGAGAACGCCTGCTCCTCCTCCGCGAGGATCGCGTGGAAGACCACCTGGAACAGCAGGTCGCCGAGCTCGTCCCCCAGCGCCGCCCACACCTCGTCGCCGACGCCGGGTGCGTCGGGCGGTCCGTCGTCGGGCGGCAGCGCCTCGATCGCGTCGACGACC
>JBLMZU010000001.1:0-2916 GCA_050258995.1 Bacteroidota bacterium | reverse complement strand
GAATGGGATGCTTCCGGGGATCGCTCAGACACAAGCGAGTGGGAGGGCGTCCATGACCACTCCAGGCGGGAACATGCACTTTCGGCAGGGTGCACCAGATCAGGGTATTCTCTTTGATGGCAGTGAAATACCACTTTCCGGTCGCTGCCACACCATCCCGGAAGGCAGGGCTGTCTCCATACAAGGCATCTGCCGCCACCCAGGAAAAGGCCAAAGTAGCGCGTTTTATCGCATTTTTCAACAAGTCCAGCCCGATTTCCGGCTTCGTTTTGAAAACCAGATCTTCCGGTACACCGCACCCTTGCCGCTGCTCGGCATGTTCTTCTGCAAACCACTTTTCAGGCATGAACAATCGCCCTTCGATCAGGCTATAGCCTTTGCGACTAGCATAGCCCAAATAGACTCCCACTTGCCCATTTGCCGTCTTGCCCACCGATCCACAATATTGCGCAGCCACACCGACCGATTCCGTGCCTTGTTTGACCGTACTCGATTCATCCACCAACAAGACCCCGTCCTCTTCCCCCAACGTCTCGCTGATCAATCCTTGATGGATCATAACCACGGGCTCCGTCTGCCACTGGCTCTGCCCCACAAAGTACTGCAGACTGCGTACTTTCTCTTTCATATCAAGCGCCATCTGTTCCACATTCTTGCGTGTGGTGTTACCCAGCAAGCCATTCATATACGTCAGGCTCTTCTCGATTTGCTCCACTCGGAGAAAGGCAGGTTTGAACAACTTCATATACTTCTTCAATTCATTCAAAAACAGTTTCACATCTTGCTTGCTCAGGTTGCATTCGGGCGCCGGACACGTTTCAAATTCCATGCGACCCGTCTGAAATTCGGCTTTCCCTGTCGTCCGATATCGACTGCTTTCGGTTACAATTTCTCTCGGCATGGTGTTCTTCCTCTCCTTTTCACTTGGCGGTGATTGGAGAAAGATACCATGCCTTCTATTTACACACTATTCTCCTTTTTTTCGTTACCAACCTTGCGTTGTAATACTAATCAGCGCTTCTGTATTTCGTAGAGACAACGCGGAGGGAGCATCTCATGTCCCAAGTGGCAGTTGTGACCGATTCGTGTGCAAGCATTCCGGAAAACCTGATGGAAAGCTTGCGGATCCAGACGGTAGCCATGTATATCCACCGCGGGACGGAAGTGTTGCGTGATCTGGTCACGATCCAACGCGAGGAATTCCTGCGCTGGATGGTCACGGCTCGCTTCCTTCCCACCACGGCCAGCCCTGGCCCCGGCGATTATTTCGACGTCTATTCCCAGATTGCAGAAGCCGGAACGGACGAGATCATCAGCATCCACATCTCCTCCAGGGGAAGTGGGGCCTTCCAGGCTGCCACGGTGGCACAGATCATGATGAAGGAGGCATATCCCGGCGTTCGGATCGAGGTGGTGGATACCCGGAATGTATCCCTTTGCCAGGGCTGGATGGTGATCGAAGCGGCGCGCGCCTCCCTGGCCGGGTTATCGCTGGACCGGGTCACCTGCCTCGTTAAAAAGATGATCCCCCTCTCACACATGATCCAGACCGCCGACACCCTGAAGTACCTGTACCTGGGCGGGCGGATCGGCAGGGCGCAGCAGCTCCTGGGAAGCATGCTCAACATCAAGCCGTTGATCGGCATGGAGGATGGAGTCATCGTCCCGCTGGGACGCGCCCACAGCCGCAGCCAGGCCTACCAGCAAATGGCGGACATTGTCAGCGAAATGGTCGGGGAAGGTCAGGCCAAGATCGCCTATGTCCATGCAGGCGCGCTGCGCGAAGTGGAGCGGATCCGGACCCTCGTGGAGGCAAAGGTGAATGTGGTCGAGTCGCTGGTGGCGGAGCTCTCACCCTCCCTGGCGGTACACACGGGACCCGGAACGGCAGGCTTGTGTTTTTATCGCGTCGACAACTAGAGGTGGTATTCATTTTCCATGGGCATGGAACCAAAACTCATCATCTGGTGTAATCCAGTTAAATGACCTCTCTGGAGAGGCTTGATTGGATGAGCACACTTTAGTCCGACAAGCGGCAAATGGGGATGTGGCAGCCTGGGAATCGCTGATGGTCCTGCATCAGGAGGCGGTTTTCCGGCTTGCCTACCTTCTTCTCGGCGATCCTGACGATGCGCAGGATGTCGCCCAGGAAGCCTTTCTGCGCGCCTGGCGACACCTGCTGACGTTCGATGCCACGCGCCCTCTGCGTCCGTGGCTGCTGAGTATTTCCGCCAACCTGGCACGCAACCGGCGCAGATCCGCCGGCAGGTATATTGCAGCGTTAATGCGTGCCTTCCGGGACGAACCGCCCGTGGAGCGTATTGAAGATCAAAGCGTTCGGAGCCTGCAGGCCGGTGAGCTGTGGAAAGCAGTTCAAAATTTAAATCTTATGGACCAGCAGATCGTCTACCTGCGCTATTTCCTGGAGCTGCCCGTGGCCGAGACTTCACAGATATTGCAGATTCCCGAAGGGACCGTCAAATCCAGGCTGAGCCGGGCATTGGAAAAACTACGGGAGATCATCCAGCACGATTTTCCCGTTCTCTTTGAAGGACGCGAGATATGAGCGACATGGATTTCGAGACACAACTGCGATCGATCGCCAGTGGGATGGAATATCCACCCACGCCGGATATCGCCGCGTCCGTTGCTGTGCGTTTGCGACCTGCCCGTCCCCGACTCGCCTACCGGATCCTGAGCCGGTCGCTGATCCCGGTGTTGGTCCTCATCGCCAGCCTGATGATCATCCCGCCCGTACGGGCTGCTGTTCTTGAGTTCATCCAGATCGGAGTTGTGCGGATTTTTCGTTCCGAGCCTGCTCCTGTTCTCCCGCCAACACAAATCCCCTTGACGCTCGTTCCTGTAACGGCTACACCCGTAACAACACTGCCAGCTCACGGATCGCTGCCAGTCACG